>NZ_JBHWIJ010000021.1:25396-51067 GCF_042732255.1 Kitasatospora sp. NPDC059803
CCACCAGGCACACCCAGATCCAATGTATTGTCGTGGTTTCGGATTTGTTAATACACGAAAGGCCCGTCCGGCCCGGCCGGCACGGCCGGTCCGGACGCCACTCCCGTCGGCCTGGCGGACGGCCTCCCCGGAGCCGACGGCGTACGGGAGTTGCGCTCGGTGTGGGTCGGACCGATGGCGCGAGGCAGGGGCGTCGCCGACCGCCTGCTGGAGGAGGTCGAGCGCTGGGCCCGCGCATCCGGTGGCAGCACGCTGCGCCTCGCGGTGCTCCCCGGCAACGAACCCGCGATCACGCTCTACCGCCGGCACGGCTTCACCGTGCTCGCCGAGCCCGGCGGGCCGCTCGCCGACAGGGTCGCCCGGGAGCTCGTGATGGCGAAGCCGCTGCGCTGACGGTTGCAGCTGACGGCCGGGCGGGCCGGACGGGCCGGTCACCCGCCGATCCACCCCGCCACCCGCTCGACGGCCGCGAAAGCACCGAAAGCGAGCAGCCGCGTCAGCTCCCCGTTGCCGGCCGCGGGCCGAACGGCGCGCCAGGCGGCCACGTCGGCCTCCGTGAGCCGGTACGGCGCGAGGACGGCGGCCTCGGCTGACCCGAGCGGCCTTCACGAGCCAGCGGCCGTCACGAGTCAGCGGCCTTCATGAGCCCGGCGCTCGTCATGCGCCCGGCCCCGCCGTCCGCGACGTGACGGCGGGGCCCGTGTCACCGGGGGGAGTGGCTGGGGCCCCACCGTCGTGCTGCCGTCCGGCGGCTCACATGTGGGTGCCGCCGTCGATGCGCAGCTCGGTGCCGGTGACGAACGCGCCGTCGTCGGAGGCCAGCATCGCGATCACCCCGGCCACCGTCTCCGGACCCGCGAAGCCCTGGCCGAGGGCCGGGGCGAGCTTGGCGAGCAGGCTGAAGTCGGCGTCGGCGGGCAGCCCCGGGTTGTGGGTCATGCCGCTGTCGATGCTGCCCGGCGCGACGCAGACCGCACGCAGGCCCTGCTTCGCGTACTCGGAGGCGATGGCGTGGGTGAAGGACTGGATGCCGCCCTTGGTCGCGGCGTACGCGGCCATGTAGGGGTGGGCGAAGCTCGCCGAGGTGGAGCTGAAGTTGACCACCACGCCCCTGCCGCCCGCGAGCAGCGCGGGGAGCGCCTCGCGGGTCATCAGGAAGGTGCCGGTCAGGTTGACCGCGAGGAGCTTGTTCCAGAACTCCAGGCTGGTCTCGTGGGTGTGCGAGGAGCGGAGGATGCCGGCCGCGTTGACCAGGGCGTCCAGTCCGCCGAGGTCCGTGATCGCCGCCGCGACGCCGGTGACGACGGCCGCCTCGTCCGAGATGTCCAGGACCTGGATGGCCAGGCGGTCTGCGGTGCCGTCGACGGTCGCGCGGTCCAGGGTCGTCTTCAGGCCGTCCTCGTCGACGTCGACGGCGACGACCTTCCCTCCCTCGGCGAGGATCCGGTGCACGGTCGCCTGGCCGATGCCAGAGCCGCCGCCGGTGATCAGGACGTTCCGTCCGCTGAAGCGCTCCATGGTGGTACTCCGTTCGTTCGTGGCCTCTCGACCTCAAGAGGCACGGTACGCCTTTATGACATGACGTGCCAATAAGTCCTCTGAGTGTCACTTCGGCGCACCACGCCACAGTGGCACCGCCCCGCGTACGCTGACCCTGTGACCGGACGCCCCACCCTGAACCAGCGCCGCCGCGACGCCACCCGGCTGGACATCGCCCGCACCGCCGCCGCGCTCTTCGCCGAGCGCGGGGCCGAGGCGACCACCGCCGAGGAGATCGCCCTCGCGGCGGGCATCTCGCTGCGCACCTTCTACCGGTACTTCTCCGTCAAGGAGGACGCCGTCGCGCCACTGCTGGCGGCCGGCGGGCGCCGCTGGGTCGACCAGCTCGCCGAGGCCCCGGCCGATCTGCCGCTGCGCGAGGCGCTGGAGCGCTCGGCGGTCGCCTCGCTGACCCCGCCCGACGGCGAGGCGGTCGAGGCGATGGAGTGGACTCGAAGCCTGCTGCGTGACCCGCGCCTCGACGGCACGTGGCAGCGCGTCCACGCCGACTCCGAGGAGCGGCTGCGGACGGTCCTCGCGGCCCGCTGTCCGGGTGGCGCCGACCCGCTGGAGATCCGACTGGCCGCCGCTGCGGCGACGGCCGCGATCCGGGTCGCGCTGGAGGAATGGGCTGCCTCGGACGCGCCCACGGTCGGCCCGGGCTCCCCGCGGGAGCTCGGCGCGCGCTGCATGCGCGAACTCACGGCGGGGCTGCGGCTCTACGGGCGGGAGGGCTGAGCCCGTCAGGCCGCGAACAGATAACAGATAACAGCTGACAGATTTCGTTATCTGTTATCTGTCGGCTGTCATCTGTCACCCGTTCCTCCTCCCAGGCCCCGTTAGGGTGGGTGATCGCGCGCCCCGGCGGGGGAACCGGGGTGACCACCTCGGATGTCCTGGACGGAGGGGGCGGGGAGTTCGAGGCGTGGGAGCAAGTAGGACATGGGTCTGACGAGCCACAAGGTGTTGGCGCTGGCCGTATTGATCGCCGTCGTGATGACGGCCGGCACGGTCTGGCTGTGGCCAAGACTCGCCAAGCAGACCTGGCAGGCGGTGCTCGGTCGGATCGGCGCACTGCTCGCCACCCAGCTCGCGGTGCTGGCCGCGCTCGGCCTGGTGGCGAACAACTACTTCGCCTTCTACAGCAGTTGGGGCGACCTGCTGGGCACCGGTGACACCGGCCCGGTGGTGATCCACAACAAGGCGGACGCGTCCGGCCGGCTGCTCGTGGAGACGATCGGCCACGCCTCCGTCAAGGGCGGCGGCGCGATGGGTCGCGAGCCCAGCCAGTCCGGCGAGATCCGCAAGGTGCGGATCGACGGCGCGGCCAGCCGGCTGTCCACCGAGGGGTACGTCTTCCTGCCGCCGCAGTACTTCCAACCGGAGTACGCACAGCGGCAGTTCCCGGCGGTGATCGTCAGCACCGGCTTCCCCGGGATCGCCGAGAACCTGATCACCCGGTTCAACTACCCGGGCGCAGCGCTCAAGTTGCTCCAGGACGGCAAGATGCAGCCGACCGTCATGGTGCTGATGCGCCCCTCGCCGGCCCTGCCGCAGGACACCGAGTGCGAGGACATCCCGGGCGGCGCGCAGTCCGACACGTACTTCACCAAGGACGTCCCCTCAGCGATCCAGGCGAGCTTCCGGGTTTCCTCCGACCCGCAGGCCTGGGCCTTCATGGGTAACTCGACCGGCGGCTACTGCGCCCTCAAGCTGGCCATGCGCCACCCGGACGTCTTTCCGACCGCCGTCGCGCTCTCCGCCTACTACGACGCCGCCGACGACCCGACCACGGGCGACCTGTTCGGCGGCAGCAAGCAGCGTCGTGACGAGGCCAACCTGATGTGGCGGTTGAAGAACCTGCCGCAGCCCAAGGTGTCCGTGCTGCTGGCCGGCACCAAGAAGGGCGACGGCGACTACCGGCACGACACCGAGGCCTTCGTCGACGCCGCGCAGTCCCCGATGAAGGTCTCCTACAGCATGCTGGAGAACGGCGGCCACAACTTCGAGACCTGGAGCGCGCTGCTGCCGTCCTCGCTGGAGTGGCTGTCCCAGCACCTCAAGGTCCCGAACCAGACCGCCTGAGCAGACCGTCTGAGCGGACCGTCTGAGCAGGCCGTCTGCTCAGGCGGCTTGAGCGAGCCGACGGACAGCGAGGGGCGCGGGAGCGGCGAGGCTCAGGCCACCCGCTCCAGCGTCCCGGTGTGCAGCTCGCCGACGCGGCCGCCCTCGCCCTCGTACGTCCAGAAGGCGCGCACCGTCAGCCGGCCGAGGTCCATCACGTGGCTGACGGTGATCCCGCTCTCCTCGGTCCAGCTGATGAAGTAGATCTCCGGCGCCACCTCGGCGACGTGCAGCCGCACGTCCTCCCACTGGCCCGCCGACTCGCCGAGGCCCTCCCAGCGCAGCCGCCTGCCGTCGGCCGAGTAGGTGTTGCGGAAGGCCGCTCCGTTGTCGGCCCGGAAGAGGTAGGTGCGGCCGGCGAAGGCGGGCAGGGGCGCGGTCATGGTGGGGCGGTACCTCGTTCCTGTGAGGCCGTGCACGGCGGTCTTGTGCACTGCGGAAGATGTCGGAGCTCCAATTTATCCGACCCGGTGAGCCGGGTGGGCGCACCCGTGGGCGGTGCGCCACGGCACCGGCCGCCACCGCGCAGGCCTGCGGGGTGTGCGACCGGCACCTGGGCGCCCGCCGACGGCCGGTCCTACCGTCCACCCCTATGAGACGCACCCCCATTCCCGTGCGGCACACCCCCACCGCCATCAGACGCACCCCTGCCGGGCTGTCCGCCCTCCTGCTCACCCTCGCCGCGCTGCTCCTCGGCACCCCCACCCCCGCCGAGGCCGACGCCGCCCAGGCCGCCCCCGCCCGGACCGCCACTGCCCAGACCGTGGCCCAGGCGGCCACCGCCCCGCTCACCCTCGAAGCCGCCTTCCCCGCCCCCGGCAACGGCTGGGCCAAGGTCGAGCGCTACCTCGACACCACCCCCGGCTTCCGCGCCGAGCAGTACCCGGCCGACGGGCGTGGCGACCAGGACGGCGCCCGCCGGACGTACTTCGGCGGCACCGGCCAGCCCTCCTCCAGCCGCTTCCTGCTGTACTCGGCGACCGGCTGGGACACCGGCAGCCGCCCGACTCCCGTGCTGCTGGTCCACGGCGCCAACGACAACGCCGACCGCGCCTGGGCGAACCCGGGGGAGAGCGGCACCTGCGGTGCCTCCGCCTGCCCGTCCACCGGCCTCGCCCAGTACCTCGCCGGCACCGGCCACCGGGTGTTCGCCATCGGTTTCGCCCACAAGCAGGGCGACAACCTGCTCCAGGCGCAGGCTGTCGGCGACGCCGTCTCGCTGATCCGGGCCCGCCTCGGCGTCCCCCAGGTGGACGTGGTGGCGTGGAGCAAGGGCGAGGTCGCCGCCCGGGCGTACGTGTCCTCGGTGCGCCCGTCCTGGGGGCGGGCCTACGCGGGCGACGTGCGCCGCCTGATCACCCTCGGCGGCCCGAACGGCGGGCTCGACTACGTGTACGCGCACGGCTGGTCGTTCGACCTCGCGAGCTGGCCGGCCTGCGGCGGCACCGCCAACGCGCCGTCCCCGCACCTGTACATGACCTGCTACGGCACGTACACCGCGCAACCCTGCCTCGGCGTGCTGCCCACCGGCGGCTACGACTGCTACCCGGGCCAGCGCCAGCTGCTCGCCCGCTGGGACGGCCGGTACGGGGTGGACGGTACCGCCCAGGACTGGTGGACCACCTACTACGGCGGCCAGGGCTTCTACACCTCCGGCCAGGGCATCCAGGCGGCGATCGACGCCGGTTCGCTGATCGCGCCGCTGCAACAGGCGGGCGTCCCGGCGTCGGTGCGCACCTACCTGCTCGCGGGCGGGTCCGCCGACATCCCGGGCGTGCTCAACGAGAACAGGGGGCCCAGCGACGGCATCGTGTTCACCGCGAGCGCGCTGGACACCACCGGCATCGCGACGATCGGCGGCACCCGGCTGCTCACCGGCCTCAACCACCTGGAACTCGCCTGGGCGCCGGAGGCCGAGAGCCAGGTCGACAACTGGCTCGCTTGACCCGTGGGCCCGTGGACCCGTGGACCCGTGGACAACGGGGAGGTCGACTCCTTCGAGTACCACCCCGACAACCCGAACCTGCTGGAGCCGACCAACCACGTCAGCCCCGGCAACCCCGGGTACTACACCGACGCGAGCGCCAAGGTGTTCTCGGACGGCAAGGGCGTCGGCGCCAACTGGTCGGCGTACCTGATCCTCAACCTGCCGGTCGGCGCGGGGAAGTACCACCCGGCGCCGCAGGGCACCGCCCGGATCACCTTCGCCGCCGACTACGTCCGCGTGTACCGGTAGGGCCTTCGGGTCTTTCGGGTCAGGAACCGGGAGCCGTCTCGACCACCGTGATGTCGAACGGCTGCCGGTTGTTCCCCTCGTCCGGGTCGTCCACGTCGCGCACCGCGACCGAGCCGCCGGTGAGCCTGCCGATCGGCAGGTCAGGGGACAACCTCACCGGCACCAGTGCGGTCGCGCTGCGCAGCGGGGGCAGTCCGGCTGGGAAGACACAGCGCACCTGTCGGCCGTTGAGCCGCACCTCGCAGTCCTCCGGGTAGTACGGGCCCTCGGGGGTGACCCCGGGTGGCAGCGTCACCAGCACGGTGAACGGTGCGGCGGTGGTGTCCGGGCCGCGGTTGGCGATGAAGGCGTGGATGGTGGTGGTGCCGCCGGGCGGGGCGGCGTCCGGGTCGAGCCGGACCACCTCCAGATCGGAGCGGGACGCCGCGGGGGCTGCCGTATCCACCGCCGGCCGGGGCTCGGGCCGCCGCAGCGCCCAGGACGGGCCGGCGGCCAGCGTCGCCACCGAACAGCCGGCCGCCACGGCCGCGACCAGCGAGGCCGCGCGGAATCCGCAGAGCCTGCCGCCCTGCCCGCGCCCGCCCTGGTTGGACTCGCCCCGCGCTGCCGAACGCCTGTACGTCATCGTCGTCCACCCTGTCCCTGTGCTCCGGCCGCCCGCGCCGTTGCGGGCCGCGTCCGCACCAGGGTGGCGGAGCCTGCGCCGGGGCCCGGTGCAACCCGCTCGGCGTCCGCTCGAACGGGGGAACACGCGCACGGGAAGTCGGCGGGACCGACTTCCCGTGCGTGAAACGGGTGCTGACGACAGGTCAGGGGGCGAGGACCTGCCCCAGCCGGGTCGCGATGTGGTGCATCACCGGCACCAGCGAGGACGCGCCGGTCTGCTCCTCCAGGGCCCGGATGCGGGCCTCCGGGCCGGACACCGACAGGGCGGTGGGCGTCGGTGCGCCCGGTACGGCGAGCGCGATGCAGCGGACGCCGATCTCCTGCTCCTGGTCGTCGACCACGTAGCCGCGCTCGCGCGCCTCGGCGAGCTGGTGCAGCAGTTCCTGCGGATCGGTGACGGTGTACTCGGTGTGTGCGGGCAGCGGGTTGGGGCCCAGGATGGCGCGCGCCTCGTCCTCGGGGAGCTGGGCGAGCAGCGCTTTGCCGACGCCCGTGCAGTGCGGCTGCACCCGTCGGCCGACCTCGGTGAACATCCGCATCGAGCGCCGCGACTGCACCTGCCCGACGTACACCACCTCGCCGCCCTCCAGCACCGCCAGGTTGGCGGTCTCGCCGGTGGCCTCCATGAGTTCGGCCAAGTAGGGGCGGGCCCAGCTGCCGAGCAGCCGGCCGGCCGTCTCGCCGAGGCGGATCAGCCGCGGGCCGAGGGTGTAGCGACGCGCGGTGTCCTGGCGTACATAGCCCTGCTGGACGAGGGTACGAACCAGGCGGTGGATGGTCGGCATCGGCAGGCCGGAGCTGGCGGAGAGCTCGCTGAGGGTGGCCACGCCGCCGGAGTCGGCCAGCGCCTCCAGGAGTTGGAAGGCGCGCTCGACGGACTGCACACCGCCGGTCGCGCGGTCCGTGCTGGTCGTCGGTGCTGTGTCGGGGGTCGAAACCACCGGCGTTCCCTTCGCTGTCGGGGAGGAGTAGAGTCCCGGCGATCACATCAACAAACCGTTGAAATTCTGTATCGCGGAAACTAGTCTCCACCTTACAGAATCGAACTCGCCGACAGGCGGGTTCCGATCAAGGAAGTTCCCACCGGAGCTCCCTCCGCCAGGCTCAACCGCTTAGGAGTGTCCTGCCCATGGCTACAGAACAGGGACCCGTCGGCGCCTCCCCCGCTGCTCCGGTCGTCACTGTCGCCGGTCCGCGCGTTCACCGGGCGGAGGAGGTGCTCACTCCGGAGGCGGTCGCCTTCGTCGTCGGCCTCCATCGCGCTTTCGAAGGGCGCCGACAGGAGCTCCTGGCCGGGCGGAAGGCCCGCCGGGCGGAGATCGCCAGGGCTGGCACGCTGGACTTCCTCCCCGACACCGCCGACGTCCGGGCCGGCGACTGGAAGGTCGCCGAGGCGCCCCGCGCCCTCCAGGACCGCCGGGTCGAGATCACCGGCCCCACCGACCGCAAGATGGTCATCAACGCCCTCAACTCCGGTGCGCGGATCTGGCTCGCCGACTTCGAGGACGCCACCTCCCCGACCTGGGAGAACGTGGTCAGCGGCCAGATCAACCTGATCGACGCCTTCGAGGGCCGGATCGACTTCACCACCCCCGCCGGAAAGGCGTACGCCCTCAAGCCCGCCGCCGAACTCGCCACCGTCGTGGTCCGCCCGCGCGGCTGGCACCTGGACGAGAACCACCTGCTCGTCGACGGCACCCCGGTCGCCGGAGCCTTCCTCGACTTCGGCCTGTACTTCTTCCACAACGCCGCCCGGCTGCTCGCCAAGGGCGCCGAGGACCCCAACTCCGGCCCGTACTTCTACCTGCCGAAGACCGAGAGCCACCTCGAAGCCCGGCTCTGGAACGACGTGTTCACCCACGCCCAGGCCGCGCTCGGCATCCCGCACGGCACCGTCCGCGCCACCGTGCTGATCGAGACCATCACCGCCGCGTTCGAGATGGACGAGATCCTCTACGAGCTGCGCGACCACGCGGCCGGCCTCAACGCCGGGCGCTGGGACTACCTGTTCTCGATCGTCAAGAACTTCCGCGACGCCGGCGAGCAGTACATCCTGCCGGACCGCAACAGCGTCACCATGGCCTCGCCGTTCATGGCCGCCTACACCCGCCTGCTGGTGCAGACCTGCCACAAGCGCGGTGCCCACGCGATCGGCGGCATGGCCGCGTTCATCCCCAGCCGCAGGGACCCGGAGGTCAACGCCGCCGCCCTGGAGAAGGTCAAGGCGGACAAGGACCGCGAGGCCGGCAACGGCTTCGACGGCTCCTGGGTCGCCCACCCGGACCTGGTGCCGGTCGCCCGTGCCTCCTTCGACGCGGTGCTCGGCGAGCGCCCCCACCAGAAGGACGACCCCGGGCCCTCCGAGCCGGTCACCGCGACCCAGCTGCTCGACATCGCCGGCGCCGGCGGCACCTGCACCCGCGCGGGGCTGCACAACGCCGTCCAGGTCGGCATCCGCTACATCGAGGCCTGGCTGCGCGGCCTCGGCGCGGTCGGCATCTTCAACATGATGGAGGACGCCGCCACCGCCGAGATCTCCCGCTCGCAGATCTGGCAGTGGATCCACAACGGCGTCGTCCTGTCCGACACCGGCGAGAAGGCCACCGCGGACCTCGTCCGCGCCCTGGTCGCCGCGGAGTTGGCCGAACTCCTGGCCGAGCTGGGTGCGGACGCCTACGCCGGCGGCCGCTGGCGCGAGGCCGCCCAGCTCTTCGAACAGGTCGCCCTGGCTGAGGAGTTCGCGGACTTCCTGACCCTCCCCGCGCTTCCCCTGCTGGGCTGAGCCCCAATCTATCCGCCGGCGCCGCCGCTGCCGCCTGCCAGGCTGTAGCAGTCCCGCCAGCCCATTGCTCCGTTCCGTACGGCGACGATTCCACCTGTCCTCTCGTCGCCGTGCGGAACGGCCTTTTCCCGGTACCCGGTAAGGAGTTCAACCGTGCCCCGCATCTTCTTCAACGGCCAGGCCATGGTCGGCGGACCGTTCCACGCCAAGGTCGCCGACTCGCTGATCGGCCCGGCCCGGACGGCCCCCGGTTACCGCTTCTTCTCGATCGACGACGTCTGCCCGGGCCTGCTCGCCGATCCGGCGGTCGACACGGCCATCGAGGGCGAGCTCTACGAGATCACCCTGGAGCACCTGCGTGACGTCATCCTCCCCGGCGAGCCGCGGGAGTTGGAGCTCGGCGTCATCGAGCTCGACGACGGCTCCGCCTGCCTGTCGATGCTGCTCGCCCGGGGTGAGGTGGAGCGGGGGGTGCACCGCGAGATCACCCACCACGGCGGCTGGCGCGCCTACCTCGGCTCGCTCGGGCGCACCGCCTGAGACCGGGCGCGTAGCAGCGGACGGATCACAGCAAGCGAATCACGGCGAACGGATCACGGCGAACAGATTTCAGCGAACAGATAACAGATGACAACTTTCGTCATCTGTTATCTGTTCGCTGTTATCCGTCACTCGTCACCCACCCCCGGGCACGCCGCAGCCCCGGACCCTCGCCGTGGGTCCGGGGCTGCGGTCCGCGCGCCGGCCGGGAAGGCCGGGTTGCGGAGTCCGGGTCACGCACCGTCCCTGGGCGGCCCGGAGTTCAGGGGTGGAGGAGCAGCAGCGGGGCGTCAGAGCGGCCGGGCGGCGAGCTCCTTGGCGGCACGGGCGCAGGCGCGGGCGATCCGGTCCTCGTTGACGGTGGTCAGCTGGCCCTTCTCGACGACGGCGTTGCCGTTGACGAACAGCACGGCCAGCGGCGGCAGGGCGCCGAAGGTGAGGGCGGCGACCGGGTCGGCGATGGAGGAGTGCAGGACGCCGTCGATCTTCCACAGCGCCAGGTCGGCGAGCTTGCCGACCTCGATCGAGCCGATCTCGTCCTGGCGGCCGAGCACCCGGGCGCCGCCCATGGTGCCCAGCCGCAGCGCCTGGCGGCCGGTGAGGGCGGCCGGGGAGCCGTGCAGACGGTTGATCAGCAGGGCGTTGCGCAGCTCGGTGCCGAGTTCGCCGGACTCGTTGGAGGCGGTGCCGTCGACACCGAGGCCGACCGGGACTCCGGCCCTGAGCATGTCGGGGACGCGGGCGATCCCGGCGGCCAGCCGGGCGTTGGAGGAGGGGCAGTGGGCCACGCCGGTGCCGGTCTCGGCGAACTTGGCGATGTCGGAGTCGTTCATGTGGACGCAGTGCGCCATCCAGACGTCCTCGCCGAGCCAGCCGACGGACTCGAAGTAGTCGGTCGGGCCCATGCCGAACAGTTCCTTGCAGAACTGCTCCTCCTCGGCGGTCTCCGAGCCGTGGGTGTGCAGCCGGACGCCCTTGCGGCGGGCGAGTTCGGCGGACCGGCGGAGCAGGTCGGTGGAGACCGAGAACGGCGAGCAGGGCGCGATGGCGATGTGCAGCATCGAGCCGAAGGAGGAGTCGTGGTAGGTGTCCACGGCGGCCTCGGAGGCGGTGAGGATGTCGTCGAGCTCCTCGACCGCGTGGTCCGGCGGGAGGCCGCCGTCCTTCTTGCTGCGGTCCATGGAGCCGCGCAGCGCGGTGAACCGCAGGCCGAGCTCCTGGACGGCCTCGATGGAGGCGCCGAGGACGTCGCCGCCGTCCTTGGGGAAGACGTAGTGGTGGTCGGAGGCGGTGGTGCAGCCGGACTTGAGGAGGGCGGCGGCGGAGCCCTGGCTGGCGGCGTGGACGAGTTTCTCGTCGATCCGGGCCCAGGTCGGGTAGAGGGCGACGAGCCAGTCGAAGAGGATGTCGTCCTGGGCGAGGCCGCGGGTGATCCACTGGTAGAAGTGGTGGTGGGTGTTGACCAGGCCGGGGGTGATCAGGTGGCCCTCGCCGTTGATCCGGCGCACCACGTTGTCCAGCCATTGCGGGGCGGGTCCGTCGCCGACCGACTCGATCGTGTTGCCGAGGATGACCACGTGGCCGCAGGCGTACTCGGTGTCGTGGGCGTCGACGGTGGCGATCGCGACGTTCTCGATGACGATCCGCTGGTCGGCGGGTGGGGGCTGGACTGCCATGGTGTGACTCCTATGGGGGAGGGCCGGGAGGGGCGTGCGCCGCGCGGCGTGCACCCCTCCCGGGTCGGTCAGGACGGTGTCGCCGTCGGCACCGTCGCGCCGGAGGCCTGGCCGGTTCTGGTCCGGCGGGCGGCTCCGACGTGGTGGAAGAGCAGGTTGAGCAGGACGGCCATCACGCAGCCGGCCGAGATCCCGGAGTGCATCAGGGTCCGGACGGCCTCCGGGAAGGAGTCGTAGAAGGTCGGCACCGCGATGGGGATGATGCCGACGCCGAGTGACACGGACACCAGGATGGTGTTCGAGCTGGATTCCATCCCAGCCTCCGCGAGGGTGCGGATGCCACTCGCCGCGACGGTGCCGAAGAGCACGATCCCGGCGCCGCCCAGGACGGGCTGCGGTACCAGGGAGACGAGCGATCCGAGCACGGGGAAGAGCCCGAGCAGGATCAGGATGCCGCCGCCGGCCGCGACCACGAAGCGGCTGCGGATCTTGGTCAGCGCCACCAGCCCGATGTTCTGGGCGAAGGCACTGGCGGCGAAGCCGTTGAAGACGGGGCTGAGCGCGGTGGCCAGTCCGTCGGCCCGCAGGCCGGCGGCGAGCGTGGGTTCGTCGGCCTCGCGCTCGACGATCTTGCCCAGGGCGAGCATGTCGGCGGTGGACTCGGTCATGGCGACCACCATGACGATGCACATCGAGACGATCGCGGCGGCGTCGAAGACGGGCGCGCCGAAGTGGAACGGGGAGGGGAGCGCGAAGACCTTCGCGTCCTTGACCGCGCCGAAGTCGGCCAGGCCCAGCGGGAAGGCGATCAGGGTGCCGAGCGCCAGGCCGATGAGCAACGAGAGCTGCTGCCAGAAGCCGCGCAGCAGCCGGTTGCAGAGCACCACCGCGACGAGGGTGATCGCGGCGAGCCCGACGGCCCGCATGGAGCCGTATCCGGGGGCGCCCGGCGAGCCGCCGCGCGCCCAGTTGACCGCCACCGGAAGCAGGGACACCCCGATGAGGGTGATCACGGTGCCCTGGACGACCGGGGGGAAGAACCGGATGAGCTTGCAGAAGTACGGTGCCGCGAGGAAGCACAGGATCCCCGCGACGATCACCGCTCCGAAGATCACCGGGAGGGCGTCCTTCGGGCCCCCCGTTCTTTCGATGGAGCCCTTGGCTATGGCGATCATGGGCGCGACTCCCGCGAAGGAGACGCCGTTGACGAACGGCAGTCGCGCGCCGATCTTCCAGATGCCGAGGGTCTGGAGCAGGGTGGCCAGTCCGGCGGTGAACAGGCTGGCCGATATGAGCAGGGCGAGTTCGGCGGGGGAGAGCCCGACGCCGGCGCCGACGATGAGCGGGGGTGCGACGACTCCCGCGTACATCGCGGCGACGTGCTGGAGTCCGGTGGAGAAGAGCTTCACCGGGGGCAGCAACTCGTCCACGGGGTGGGTTCCGGGCCCGGACGGCTCACCGGGGAGGTGTGCCGACGTGCCGTCCGGGCCAGGGGTTCTTTCCGGGGTGGAACCGCCGTCTTTACTGCTGGTGTCGCTGGGTGCCATGTCGAGCCCCTCTTGTGCCCGTGACTCCCGGCGCGCCCGCGGCGCTGGAGCTGCCCCGAGGGCGGGACGGCGGTGCAGGAGTCCCTCGGGGCGCTTCTCCAGTGCCCCGGGCCGGCCGCCGCGAGGCAGACACGAACTCCGGTGGGTGGGGGTGGAGAAACTGGTGGAACGGGTGGCGCTGGTGGGGCAGATCATGCTGGTGGGGCTGGTGGGGCTGGTGGGGCTGGTGGGGCTGGTGGGGCTGGTGGGGCTGGTGGTGCGGGTACTGCGGCCCGCCCGGACGCGGCCGGCGTTCGGGGGCCGGCGGGTGCGGCGATTCCGGGCGGTGTCCATGGGGGTGGGGTGGGGCGGTCAGGCGACGGGGATGACCGGGACGACGCCCTCGCGGTGCACGGTGCCCTCGATGAGGCCGTACATCCGGTCGGCGGCGTAGTAGACCTCGTTGTCGTTCTTGAGGCCGAAGGGCTCCAGGTCGACGAGGAAGTGGTGCTTGTTGGGCAGCTCCAGGCGGACTTCGTCGACCTCGGCGCGGTTGTTGAGGACCCGGGTGCCCATCGAGTGCAGGGTCTGCTGCAGCGAGTAGGAGTAGGTCTCGGCGAAGGCCTCCAGCAGGTGCCGCCGCACGTGGGTGTAGGAGCGGTTCCAGTTGGGCTGGGCCTGGTCGTCCCGGCCGTCGTAGCCGTACTTCCAGCGAGCAGTGACCTGGGTGGCGAGGATGCGGTCGTACGCCTCTTGCAGGGTGGTGTACTTGTCCTTGATGTA
The DNA here is from genome assembly GCF_042732255.1 of Kitasatospora sp. NPDC059803. Taxonomy (NCBI): domain Bacteria; kingdom Bacillati; phylum Actinomycetota; class Actinomycetes; order Kitasatosporales; family Streptomycetaceae; genus Kitasatospora; species Kitasatospora sp. NPDC059803. The sequence continues at coordinate 39,269 of NZ_JBHWIJ010000021.1, forward strand.
GCCCCAGAACTCCGAGTTGGTGGAGTTCATGACGATGAGGTCCTTGAGGCCGGAGACGACCTGGACGGTCTCGCCGTCGTAGACGATCTCGGTGGTGCGGGTCTCCTGGCCGTTGCGGACGAAGGAGTGGCCGACCTCCTCCGAGCCGATGAAGCGGGCCGAGTTGTCCGGCGTCTTGATCCGGTCCCAGGCGTACTCCTCGATCCGGATCCGGGCGCTGTGCACGACGCCGCGCTCGGTGTCGTCGACGAAGTGGCGGGCCAGGATGATGCCGAAGGCCTCGGCCGACTCGATCCCGTGCTCCTTGGCGAAGGCGTACACGGTGTTCTTGGTGGTGTCGGTGGGGAGGCAGTTGGCGTTCGACCCGGTGAGGTGGACGTCCTCGAACTCGCCCCGGAGGGAGACCGAGACGTTCAGGTCCTTGATCTCGTGCCGGGTGGAGTCGCGGTAGACCCGCACGATGCGGTTCTCCGCCTTGCCGTACTGGTTCTGACCGAGCACGTGGGCCATGACGTGGCTCCTAGGGCTTCCAGGTCGGTCTACTAGCTTCCGCGGTAGACCGAGTATCCGAACGGGTTGAGCAGCAGCGGCACGTGGTAGTGGTGCTGCGCGGGCGCGACCGTGAAGACGATCGAGACCTCGGGGAAGAACGGCGGCTCCGCGGACTTGAGCGCGTGGTAGGCGCGGGTGTCGAAGAGCAGCCGGACGACCGAGCCCGCCTCCACGGCCGGCAGGTCCTTGGCCCGGCCGTCGGAGTCCGTGGCGGAGGTGCCGAGCACCTGCCAGCCACCCTCGGTGTGCAGTGCGAGCTCGACCGGGACGCCCTCGGCCGGGCGGCCGAGGCTGGTGTCGAGCACGTGGGTGGAGATGCCAGTCATGGGTGAAGTGACCTTACTGATGGCAGAGGTGATCATTCGTCAGCAGATTCTAACGATCCGTCAGGATCTGTCAGGGTTCGCCAGGGCCCGTCAGGATGCGTCGAGCAGGCGATTGAGCCGAATGTCGTTGATCTTGCGCAGTTCGCCCCGGACGATCTCCGCCTCGGTGGCGGCGTCGTTGGGGTGGCGCTCGCGCAGGGCGGCGAGCATGGTGGCCGCGGTGCGGCCGGTCGCGCAGATCAGGAACACGTGGCCGAACTTGGCCTCGTAGGCGGCGTTGGCCTCGTGCAGTTCGTCGAGGAGGGCTCGGTCCGCGCCCTGGATGCCGGCCTGCTCCCGCTGCGAGCTGGCGTCGCCGGTCTTGGGCTTGCCGATCCGGGCGTGGCCGGCCATCGCGTCGTGCAGGTCGGCGACCGTCAGTCCGGCCATGGCCGCCGCGTTGGCGGTGAGCAGGGACTCCCGGTCGGGCCAGGGCCTGGCCCGCGCGACGTCGGCGGCCCAGTGGGGGCTGGAGCAGACCTCCAGCAGAACGGCTTCCAGGTCCGCGGCGTCGGCCGCGGCCAAGGCGTCAAGGGTGTGGGGGTGGTTGGTCACGGGTGGACCTCCTGAAGAGTGGTGCCACCCGCACAAGCTAGATCCACCCCACCCGGCCGTCAACACTTTGTTGAACGGTTGGTGGTTACGTTTTGAACCGGCCGCCGTTGCCGGCGCGATTCGTGTGCGATTCGCCAAGTGCGCCCCTCCGGGGGCTGGTTCGGGCTGGCCGCGCCGGCGGGGTCCGCCCGTCCGGAAGGTTTCCGCCAGGGGGAAGCCCTGGAGGAATCGACCGGGGGATCGACCGGGGAACCGACCGGGGGATCGACCGGGGTCAGGAGGGCTTTGAGCCGTCCTGGCGGTTGAGGTAGTTGTACACCGTGAACCGGCTGACGCCGAGTGCCGAGGCGACCGTCTCGACCCCGTGGCGGACGGTGAAGGCGCCGCGCTCCTCCAGGAGGGCGACGACCCGCTGCTTCTCCCCGCGATCCAGCTCGGCCAGCGGGCGGCCGTCGAACTGGCGGGCCATCTCGGCCAGCAGCCGGTCCAGGGCACTGCTCAGGTGCGGCAGCCGGACGGCGAGCGCCGGGGCGCCCTCCCACTCCAGGACGACGTCCTCGGACTTCGCCTCGTCCAGTCGGACGGGCGTCGCGCCGACGGCGTCCAGCAGCGGCTTGATCGCCAGGGCGAGCGGGTGTTCCACGTGCTCGGTCACGGCGTACCGCCCTCCTCGCCGAGCACGCTGACCTGGACCGAGATCCGGGTCGCGCCCGCGGTCAGGGTTTCCCGGAGCAGCTTGGTCACCGCGGCGAGCACCTGGTCGGCCTCGCCCTCGGCGCCGGTCCCGAAGGGGCCGACCGAGACGGCCAGGCCAGCCTCGTCGACGACCTGGCGGGCCGCCGCGGCGTGCTCGGGGAACGTGTCCAGTTCGAACGGTTCTGTCGTGAACTCCACCATCAATCGCACGTGCTCACTGTAGCGAGCGCCGGTGCGGGCGGGCAGGGGCCGGTCGATCCGACGGCCGCGGTGCCGGCGGGAGGGGGTTTCCGGGTTCGCGTCCAGGCTTCTTCAACAAAATGTTGCGACGGTCTTGACACCTGCTCGCCGAGCCGGAGATGCTTCCACCAAGCAGAATCCCTCTTCCGGATCGTGGAAGTTGCGGATCTCGGAAGAGAGTGAGAGGTGAGTGACGTGACGGCCGCTTCCCGGCACAGCTTCACGGTCAACCTGTCGATCCTGTTCGGCGAACTGCCGCTGCTGGAGCGTCCCGCCGCGGCCGCCGCCGCCGGTTTCACCGCCGCCGAGCTGTGGTGGCCCTTCGGCGCCGAGCCCACCCCGTCCGAAGCCGAGCTGGACACCCTCCGCAAGGCCTTCGGCGACGCGGGCGTGCGGCTCACCGGCCTCAACTTCCTGGACGACCTCACCCTCGGGGCCCGCGGCACCGTCTCGGTGCCCTCCGAGAAGGACCGCTTCCGGGCCAACGTCCCGGTCGCCGCGGGGCTCGCCGCCTCGCTCGGCGCCAAGGCGCTCAACGCGCTGTACGGCAACCGGATCGAAGGCGTCGAGGCCGCCGAGCAGGACGCCCTCGCGCTGGAGAACCTGGTGCTCGCCGCCGGGGCCGCGTACGAGATCGGTGCGATCCTGCTGATCGAGGCCCTCAACACGGCGGAGTCCCCGGACTACCCGCTGGTCTCCGCGGCCGCCGCGGTCGAGGTGGTCGACAAGGTCAACGCCGCCACCGGCCTGGGCAACGCGAAGTTCCTCTGCGACCTGTACCACCTGGCCAGGAACGGCGAGGACCTGCCGGCCGTCATCGACGCCTACGCCGACCGGTTCGGCCACGTGCAGATCGCCGACAACCCGGGCCGCAACGAGCCCGGCACCGGCGGGCTGGACTTCGAGGACCTCTTCGCCCGGCTCACCGCCGCCGGCTACACCGGCCCGATCGGCCTGGAGTACCGGCCCTCCACCGGCGTCAGCGCCGACAGCTTCGGGTGGCTGCCGCGCGAGCACCGCGCCGCCGAGTAGCCGCCGAGTAGGCGCCGAGTAGGCGGGCACCGCCGCCGCGTGAGCGGGCACGGCACCGCTGCGTAGGCGGGCCGCACGCCGCCGAGCAAGCCCGGCCCACCATCCCCCCACCCCACGAACGACGTAAGGAACGACGCGATGAGCCGCAAGATCGCCTTCATCGGCCTCGGCATCATGGGCAGCCCGATGGCCGCCAACCTGGTCAAGGCCGGCCACCACGTCACCGGCTACAACCTCACCCAGCCGCAGATCGACGCCCTGGTCGCGGCCGGCGGCCACGGCGCCACCAGCATCGCGGACGCGGTGAAGGACGCCGAGGTCGTCATCACCATGGTTCCGGCGGACCCGCACGTCGAGCAGGCCGTCCTGGGCGAGGGCGGCGTGCTGGAGAACGTCAGGCCCGGCACCCTCGTGATCGACATGTCCTCGATCACCCCGCAGACCTCTCAGAAGGTCGAGGCGGCCGCCAAGGAGAAGGGCGTGCGCACCCTGGACGCCCCGGTCTCCGGTGGCGAGGCCGGTGCCGTCGAGGCGGTGCTGTCGATCATGGTCGGCGGTGCCGCCGAGGACTTCGCCGAGGCCAAGCCGCTGTTCGACGTCCTGGGCACCACGGTCATCCACGTCGGCCCGTCCGGCGCCGGCCAGACCGTCAAGGCCGCCAACCAGCTGATCGTCGCCGTCAACATCCAGGTGCTCGCCGAGGCCGTGGTGTTCCTGGAGAACGCCGGCGTCGACCTGCCCGCCGCGCTGGACGTGCTCGGTGGCGGCCTGGCCGGTTCGACCGTGCTGAACCGCAAGAAGGCGAACATGGTCGGCCGCGAGTTCGCCCCCGGCTTCCGGATCGACCTGCACCACAAGGACATGGGCATCGTCACCGACGCCGCCCGCGCCGTGGGCGCCGCGCTGCCGGTCGGCGCCGTGGTGGCCCAGTTGGTCGCCTCCGCCCGCGCCAACGGCGACGGCTCGCTCGACCACTCGGCGCTGCTGCGCGGCGTCGAGCGCCTCTCGGGCCGCGAGGTCAAGTAGGCCCCGGGGCTCCTCGGGCCTTCGTGAACTCCTCCTGGTGGCGTGTACCTCATCCGGTCGTGCCCGCGCCACCAGGAGGCCAGACCCGACCGGCGGCCGGGACCGGGGCTCATCCGCCCGCCCGCCGGTCGATCCAGCCGGTGATGCGTACCTCCCCTGTCGGGGGCACTTCGGTCGTGCCGGTACGCCTCGCCTGGCCCCCTCCCCGTTGAGGGGAGCCTCTCGTACGTCGGAAGCGGGACGAGGGGAACGGCGGGGAGGGGGTCGCACCTCCCGACGGGAGTCGCACCCTCCCGGCGGGAGGCGTATCTCCTGACCGGGGGCGTATCTCCCGAGTCTCCCGAGCGGGGACGTTTCTCCTGACGGGGGGTCGCACCCCAGGTGCACCCGGGCCCATGCTTGGCACAGGCTGTCGAAACATCGCCAGACCCCGTACGGAAGTGAGGACCGCACCATGCCCGTCACCCCCCACCAGGGCCATGTGGTCGTAGCTCCCGACAAGTTCAAGGGCACCCTGGAGGGCGCCGAGGTCGCCGCCCGGATCGCCGCCGGCGTCCGGCGCGCCGCGCCCGGCGTCGAGGTGCGCGAACTGCCCGTCGCCGACGGCGGCGAGGGCACCCTGGCCGCCGCGCTCGCGGCCGGCTTCACCCGCGTCCCGGCCAAGGTGGCCGGCCCGACCGGCCTGCCGGTGGACGCCGCGCTGGCCGTGCGGGAGGACACCGCCGTGGTCGAGCTGGCGCAGTCCTCCGGTCTCGCCCGGCTCCCCGGCGGCCGCACCGCCCCGCTCGCGGCCGGTTCCTACGGCGTCGGCCAGCTGATCGGCCGGGCCGTGGCGCTCGGCGCCAAGCGGATCGTGCTCGGCCTCGGCGGCAGCGCCTGCACCGACGGCGGCGCGGGCATGGTCCAGGCCCTCGGGGTCCGCCTGCTCGACGCCGAGGGCGCCGAACTGCCCCCCGGCGGAGCCGCGTTGCGCAGGCTCGACCGGATCGAGCCCGGCCCGCTGGCCGACGTGCTGGCCGGCGTCGAGATCGTCGTGGCCTGCGACGTGGACAACCCGCTGCTCGGCCCGCGCGGCGCCACCGCCGTCTACGGCCCGCAGAAGGGCGCCGACGGCGACGACCTGGTGATCCTGGAGGAGGGCCTGACCCGCTTCGCCGACCAGGTCGCCCTGGCCACCGGACGGGACGTGCGCGACGCCCCCGGCGCCGGGGCCGCCGGCGGGGTGGGCTTCGCCGCCCTCGCGCTGCTCGGCGCCACCATGCGACCCGGTATCGAGCTGCTGCTCGAACTGCTGGGTTTCGACGAGGCCGTGCGTGGGGCACGCCTCGTCGTGACCGGCGAGGGCTGTCTGGACGCGCAGACGCTCCACGGCAAGGCCCCCGCCGGCGTTGCCGCGGCGGCCGCCCGGGCGGGGGTTCGGGTAGCTGCCGTGGCGGGGCGGCTGGAGCTGTCCGAGCCCGAGTGGCGGGCGGCCGGGTTCACCGCCGCGATCGCCCTCACCGACCTCGCCGAGCAGCCGGGGGACAGCATGACCAAGGCCGGCGAGCTGGCCGAGGTCGCGGGGGAGCGGCTGGCGGGCGAGCTGTTGTCCGGCTGATCCCTCGGGCCGATCCGCCGTACCCGGTCCCGCATGCCGATCGGTCGGGCGGGTCCCGCATGCCGATGCGGCGTGCGGATCCCCCGTACGTTTCCCTCGTACGTTCCTCCATTGACGTTTTGTTGAAGGCGGGCCTAGGCTCCCGGCAATCCTTCGCTTCCCCGCCCGGTTCCCCTTCCGGCTCCCGCCCGGTTCGCGCCCGGTTCCTGCCCGGCGCTCACCCCCAACTTCCAGGTTTCGGAGGTCTCCCATGCCTTTCAGCCAGCCAGCGGTGATCCGCTCCCGACGGGTGGTCCTGCCCGACGGTGAGCGCCCCGCCGACGTGCTGATCCGGGACGGGAAGATCGAGCAGGTCGCCGCGTACGGCTCGCTCCTCGCGGGCGACCGACCCGACGGCGACGGCGGCCTCGCCGACCTCGGCGACACCGCCCTGCTGCCCGGCCTGGTCGACACCCACGTGCACGTCAACGAACCCGGCCGCACCGAGTGGGAGGGCTTCGCCACCGCCACCCGGGCCGCCGCGGCCGGCGGCGTCACCACGATCATCGACATGCCGCTCAACTCCGTCCCGCCCACCACCACGCTGGACGGCCTGGCCGCCAAGCGGAAGGCCGCGGACGGCCAGGCCTGGGTCGACCTCGGTTTCTGGGGCGGCGCCGTCCCCGGCAACGTCCCGGACCTCGCGCCGCTGCACGAGGCCGGCGTGTTCGGCTTCAAGAGCTTCCTCGCCCCCTCCGGCGTCGACGAGTTCCCGCACGTCGAGGCCGCGGACCTGGAGGCCGCGCTGGCCGAGCAGGCCCGGCTCGGGGCGCTGGCGATCATCCACGCCGAGGACCCGGCCGTGCTGGCCGCCGCCCCGCAGCAACCCGGCGTCCACTACCGCGACTTCCTCGCCTCCCGCCCCGCCGACGCGGAGACCGCCGCCGTCGCCGTCCTGCTCGACACCGCCCGGCGCACCGGCGCCCGCGTCCACATCCTGCACGTCTCCTCCGCCGCCGTGCTGCCGCTGCTGCGCCAGGCCCGCGAGGACGGCGTCCAGGTCACCGCCGAGACCTGCCCGCACTACCTGACCCTGGCGGCCGAGCAGGTGCCGGACGGCGACACCGCCTTCAAGTGCTGCCCGCCGATCCGCGACGAGACCAACCGCGACCTGCTCTGGCAGGCCCTGGCGGACGGCGAGTTCATCGCCGTCGTCTCCGACCACTCGCCCTCCACCCCCGACCTCAAGCTGCTGCCCGAGTACGGCGGCAGCGGTGACTTCGCGGCCGCCTGGGGCGGCATCGCCTCCCTGCAACTGGGCCTGCCGGCGATCTGGACCGAGGCCCGCCGCCGCGGCCACGGCCTCGCCGACGTGGTCCGCTGGATGTCCGCCGGACCGGCCGAACTCGCCGGCCTCACCGGGCTCAAGGGCGCCATCGCGGCGGGCTGCGACGCCGACCTGGTCGCCTTCGACCCCGACGGCGAATTCGCCGTCCACCCCCGCGAGTTGCACCACCGCAACCCCGTGACCCCGTACGCGGGCCGGACGCTGACCGGCGCGGTCCGCACCACCTGGCTGCGCGGCCGCGCGGTGGACGTCTCGGCCGAGCCCTTCGGCCGCCCGCTCACCCGGCCCGCCGCCGCCCCCACCACCCCGTCCGATCGCCCGTCCTGAGGAGACTTCGTGACCACTGCCGACACCCCGAGCGCTCCCTTCACCGAGCTGGTCAACCTGGCCTCGCGGCTGCTCGGCGCGGGCGTCGTCGCCACCAACGAGGACACCTTCGCCGACGCCGAGAACCTCCTGGTCGCCAAGCCCGCCGAGTTCCGCCCGCACACCTTCGGCCACAAGGGCCAGATCATGGACGGCTGGGAGTCCAAGCGCCGCCGCGGCGTCTCCGCCGACCAGCCCCACCCCACCGACCAGGACCACGACTGGGCGATCGTCCGGCTCGGCGCCGGCGGTGTGGTCCGCGGCCTGGTCGTGGACACCGCCCACTTCACCGGCAACTACCCGGAGAGCGCCTCCGTCGAGGCCGCCTCCGTGCCTGGCCACCCCTCGCCCGAGGAAGTCGCGGACGCCGAGTGGATCACGCTGGTGCCGCGCACCCCGCTCCAGGGCGACACCGCCCACGAGTTCGCCGTCGAGGACGCCAACCGCTACACCCACATCCGCCTCAACATCTTCCCGGACGGCGGCGTCGCCCGGCTGCGCGTCCACGGCGAGGTGCTGCCCGACCCGCGCGAACTGGACGGCCTCACCTTCGACCTGGCCGCCCAGGAGTACGGCGGCGTGGCCGAGGCGGCGTCCGACCGCTACTTCTCCTCCCCGCACAACCTGAACGCTCCCGGCCGCGCCTCCGTCATGGGCGAGGGCTGGGAGACCCGGCGTCGGCGCGACAAGGCCAACGACTGGGTGCAGATCGCCCTGGCCGGGGGCGGTGAGGCCCTGGCCGCCGAGGTGGACACCACCCACTTCGTCGCCAATGCCCCCGGCTGGGCCGACCTCGTCGGCTTCGACGCCTCGACCGGGGCGGACCCGGCCGACGGCGAATGGTTCGAGATCCTGCCCCGCACCCGCCTGCAGCCCGACACCCGGCACCGCTTCCGGCTCGACGCCGGCCGCCCGGTGACGCACGTGCGCATCAACGTCCACCCGGACGGCGGCCTCGCCCGCCTCCGGCTCACCGGCCGCCTCACCGAGGCCGGCCGCGCGGCCCTCGCGCTGCGCTGGTTCAACGCCGTCCCGGCCGCCGAGGCCGCCGCGGCCCTCACCGAGGCCGGCCTGACCGCCGACGAGGCCGCCGCGCTGACCGCCGCCCGCCCGCTGGCGGACCAGGCCGCGGCCGCCGGCGCCGTCGCCGCGCTCCGGCCCGCCGACGGACCCGACGGCGAGCACTCCTCCCGCCGCCGCTCGGCGGTGTGGCGCCTGCTGGGCGCCTGACGCCCGTTCGGCGATCCGGCGCCCGTTCGGCGATCAGGCGGAGCCCTGCGCGCGCCGAGAAACTGACGACACGTCACATCACTCTCCACGCACTGCTTTTATCGACACCTGAAGGACCCTCCATGTCCAAGATCCTGACCACGGAGTCCGGCGCCCCGGTCGCCGACAACCAGAACTCGGCCTCGGCCGGCGAGTACGGCCCGCTGCTGATCCAGGACCAGCAGCTGCTGGAGAAGCTGGCCCGCTTCAACCGCGAGCGCATCCCGGAGCGCGTCGTGCACGCCCGCGGCTCCGGTGCGTACGGCTACTTCGAGGTCACCGACGAGGTGTCGCAGTACACCCGCGCGGACTTCCTCGCCGAGGTCGGCAAGCGCACCGAGGTCTTCCTGCGATTCTCCACCGTGGCCGGCAACCTGGGCTCCAGCGACGCGGTGCGCGACCCGCGCGGCTTCGCGCTGAAGTTCTACACCGCGCAGGGCAATTACGACCTGGTCGGCAACAACACCCCGGTGTTCTTCATCAAGGACCCGCTCAAGTTCCCCGACTTCATCCACTCGCAGAAGCGCGACCCGTACACCGGCGTGCAGGAGGCGGACAACGTCTGGGACTTCTGGGCCCACTCGCCCGCCTCGACCCACCAGATCACCTGGCTGTTCGGCGACCGCGGCATCCCGGCCTCCTACCGCCACATGAACGGCTACGGCTCGCACACCTACCAGTGGGTCAGCGCCGAGGGCGACGCCTACTGGGTCAAGTACCACTTCAAGACCAACCAGGGCATCCGCTCGCTGGACGGCGACCAGTCCGCCGAGGTGCTCGGTGCCGACGCCGACTCGCACCAGCGCGACCTGCACCAGGCCATCGAGCGCGGCGTGTTCCCGTCCTGGACCCTCTACGTCCAGCTGATGCCGGTGGCCGAGGCCGCGGACTACCGCTTCAACCCGTTCGACCTCACCAAGGTGTGGCCGCACGCCGACTACCCGCTGGTCAAGGTCGGCCGCCTGGTGCTCAACAGGAACCCGGAGAACGTCTTCGCCGACGTCGAGCAGTCCGCGTTCTCGCCGAACAACTTCGTGCCCGGCATCGGCCCCTCCCCGGACAAGATGCTCCAAGGCCGCCTGTTCGCCTACGCCGACGCCCAGCGCTACCGCCTCGGCGTCAACCACACCCAGCTGCCGGTGAACGCCCCGCGCGCCACCGAGGCGGACAACTACGGCCGCGACGGCCTCCACGCCGTCAACAAGTCCGGCCGCGGCAAGAACTACGAGCCCAACTCGTACGACGGCCCCGCCCAGACCGACACCGCGCTCGCCGCGCCGGTCCGGCTGGACGGCTACACGGGCACCTACACCACGCCGGCCCACACCAAGGACGACGACTTCTTCCAGGCCGGCGAACTGTACCGGCTGATGTCCGCGGGCGAGAGGACCCGGCTGATCGACAACATCGCGGGCTTCCTCGCCCAGGTGAGCCGCGACGACGTGGTCGAGAAGAACCTCGCCCACTTCCACGCCGCGGACGAGGAGTACGGCGCTCGCCTGGAGGCGGCCGTCGCCAAGCTGCGGGCGGGCGACGAGGGCTGAGCCGCCTCGCTATGGCGCGCCTCGCGCAACGAGGGCTGGGCCACCCCGCCGTGGCGCGCCTCGCGTGACGCCCCGCTGACCGACTGACCCGCCCCCACCGGCCGCCGGGGCCCCGCAACCCGGCGGCCGCGGGACGGGCTCCTCCCCCCGGGGCAGTGGGGGAGGGGTCCGTCGTGCTGTCCTCCACTACCGTTCCTCCAGGCGATCGGTGGGTGCTCCACGGAATGTTCACGGATATTCACGGACGGCAGTCGCCGGGCCCGCCGGGTCGATAGGCTGGAGGGCGCCCGCGGTCGCTCCGTGGGGGGACATCGGAAGGGGACGACATGTCGACACCAGCCCCGGGTCGCCACGCCGCGCTGGACCAGGGCCTCGCCGGCCCGTTCACCTCCCTGCAGCACGCCCTCAGACTGCTGGAGGCCGTCGACCGGCACCCTGACGGTGCCACCCTGGTCGCCCTCGCGCGGGAGACCTCGCTCGGCCTGCCGACCGTCCGGCAGCTCGCCGAGATCCTGGAGATCGAGGGCTACCTCCAGTGCCAGGACGGCGGTTGGGTGCTCGGCGGCACCTTCGCCCTGCTCGGCCAGCACAACCGGGAGCAGCTGGTGAAGGCCCGGCTGAACCGCAAACTCGCCGAGCTGCGCGACGAGTTGGGTGCGGCCGTGTACTTCACCCGCTACCACGACGGCGAGTTGTCGGTGGAGGCGGTGTCCGCGGCCGAGTACGCTCCGGCCGTGCAGGAGTGGGTGGACTTCCGGGCCACCGCGCACGCCAGCGCGATCGGCAAGTGCCTGCTCGGCCAGCTCGACGCGGACGCCCGCTGGGACCACCTCTCCCGCCACCCGGTGGCCCGGCTCACCTCCCGGACCGTCACCGACGCCGACCAGCTGATGCACCGGCTGGAGCGGCAGCCGGCCACCGTGCCGGTGCTGGACATCCAGGAGTACGCGCTCGGCACGGTGTGCGCGGCCGTCCCGATCACGGCGGGCAGCACGGTCGGCTGCCTGGCCACGTCGATGCCGGTGGACAACGTGCACAAGCTGAAGGCCGCCGCCGAACTGCTGGCGGCCCGGGCGGCGCCGCTGATGCTGGCGATGGCGGTCTGACGGCCGGTCGCTCCCGTGGGCCCCCCGGCGGCGGCGGGTGTTCGGCGGGGGCGCGCGGGTTTTTCGCGGGCGGGGGGGGGAGAAGAAAAGAAAGAGCGTTGGGGTGGGGAGAATAAGGCGGGCG
>NZ_JBHWIJ010000022.1:0-51045 GCF_042732255.1 Kitasatospora sp. NPDC059803
GCGCCGCCCGGGCTTGGGGGCGGGCGCTCTCGCGGTCGGGGGCGGGGGGGCGGCCCCCACACCCACGGCGGAAGCCGCATCGGCGGGGGCCCGCTCCGGTTGGGGCCCGCGAGGCCCGGCCGGTGCTCGGCCCGGCCCTCACGCCGACGGCGATCTACCATGGCTGGGAAGGCTTCGTCTCCAAGCCCGCGCCACAGCGGCGGGGAGGTCGGCATGGCGTTCGACACGACGGGGTTCGAGCAGGCGGACAGCGGCCGGTACCTGCCGATCTCCGAGCACGGCCTGATCGGCGACCTCCGGACGACCGCCCTGGTCGGCACGAACGGCACCATCGACTGGTACTGCTGTCCGCGCTTCGATGCGCCCAGCGTGTTCGGGGCCATCCTCGACGCGGAGCGGGGCGGATCGTTCGAGCTGGCCGCGGACGTCCCGACCCGCACCCGGCAGTTCTACTTCCCCGACACGAACGTGCTGATCACACGCTTCTTCGCCGCGGACGGCGTGGCGGAGATCCAGGACTTCATGCCCGTGGCCGAGGGGTCGCCCGAGGTCGCCCGGCACCGGCTGATCCGGCGGCTCATCTGCGTCCGGGGAATCCTCCCGTTCCGGGCGCGGATCGCCCCGCGTTTCGGCTACGGCGCCGAGGCGCACACCGTGTCCCTCGAAGGCCACGTCGCGGTGTTCCGCTCCCCGTCGCTGACGCTCGCGCTGACCGCCACCGCGCCGCTGGAGACCGACGGCCTGGACGTGTGGTCGCACTTCAAGCTCCTGGAGGGCGACTCCGTCGTGTTCGCCCTCGACCAGATCGGCGACGACGTCCCGGCCCGGTCGTGTCCGCGCGCCGAGGCGGAGGAACAGTTCGAGGCGACCGTCCGGTTCTGGCGCCACTGGCTGGCCGGGTCGCGCTACCAGGGGCGGTGGCGGGAGATGGTGCACCGCTCCGCCCTGCTGCTCAAGCTGCTCACCTACGCGCCGACCGGCGCGATCGTCGCCGCACCCACCACCAGCCTGCCCGAGCAGGTCGGCGGCGAGCGCAACTGGGACTACCGGTACATGTGGGTCCGCGACGCCGCCTTCTGCGTCTACGCCATGCTGCGCCTCGGGTTCACCTCGGAGGCCGAGGCGTTCATGGGCTTCCTCTTCGAGCGCATGCGCGACACCGCCGCGAACGGCCCGTTGCAGATCATGTACGGCATCGACGGTCGCACCGAGCTGCCCGAGTACGCGCTGCCGCACCTGGAGGGCCACCTGGGCTCCGCACCCGTCCGGGTCGGCAACGCCGCCACCGGCCAGCTCCAGCTGGACATCTACGGAGCCATGATCGACTCCATCTACCTGTACGACAAGTGGGGGCAGCCGATCAGCAGCGCCGGCTGGGAGGACGTCGGCATGGTGGCGGACTGGCTCTGCGAGAACTGGGACCAGCCCGACGAGGGCATCTGGGAGACCCGCGGCGGCCGCAGGAACTACGTGTACTCGCGGCTGATGTGCTGGGTGGCGCTGGAACGCGCGATCCGGATGGCGAACCGCCGCGGCCTGCCGGCCGACCTGCCCCGCTGGCGGCAGACCCGGGACGCGATCTACCACCAGATCATGCGGCGCGGCTGGTCGAGCGAGCTGGGCGCGTTCGTCCAGTCCCTGGACGACGGCGAACTGGACGCCTCGCTGCTGATGATGCCGATGGCCAAGTTCATCTCGCCCACCGACCCCAAGTGGCTCTCCACCCTGGACGCACTCACCAAGGGCCTGGTCTCCGACTCCCTGGTCTACCGCTACAACCCGGCCACCAGCCCGGACGGCCTGAGCGGCTCCGAGGGCACCTTCTCGATCTGCTCCTTCTGGTACGTCGAGGCACTGGCCCGCGCCGGCCGCCTGGAGGAGGCCCGGCTCGCCTTCGAGAAGATGCTCACCTACGCCAACCACCTCGGGCTGTTCGCCGAGGAGATCGGCCCGACCGGCGAGCAACTCGGCAACTTCCCACAGGCCTTCACCCACCTCTCGCTGATCAGCGCGGCCTTCAACCTCGACCGCGCGCTGGGCTGAGATCGCGTCAATTCGGCTGAATCCAGCCCCTGTTCGGCTCCCGTCCGACTCCTTTCAGACTCCCGTCCGGCGGGAACGAGCAGGTCGCGGATGAGCTGAGGTGAATGGCGACATCTTGTCGGCCCACATCCGTTGACGGCCCCAGGCGGCACTGCAATGCTCATGACCAAACCTGCGCAACATCTGAGCAGTGCCATCACCCTGTCATCACGGAAAGGGCCCAACCCTTATGCGCCGTACCGCTGTTGTCATGATGACCACGCTGCTGGCCTCCGCCGCGGCACTCACCGTCCCCGCCGCCGCCGCCCAGGCCGCATCCGCCGCCGCGCGCCAGGCCGCGCCCGCCACCGCCCAGGCCGCATCCGCCGCCGCGCGCCAGGCCGCGCCCGCCACCGCCCAGGCGGAGCAGGCGAGTTCGAGTGCGGCGCTGGCCGGCGGGTGTAACGCCATCGCCGCCGGCGGCGGCCAGGTCATCGGAACCTGTTCGGGCATCAGCCCCCTGCAGATCTGGCGCGTGCAGGCGCAGTGCCAGTACTACGTCAACAACACCGGCCCGTACATGCGCATGGCGATCGGCGGAGCCGTCGTCGGGAGCGGGATGAGCACCGCCATGTGCAACTTCGGCGACACCATCATGTTCCCGCAGGTCGTCTTCCTCGGGACGGTGCCGCCGCCGGTCGCCGGGCCGCAGGGCCAGATCAGCGGCTACGCGAGCAAGTGCATCGACGTCCAGGGCGGCGAGAACAAGAACGGCACCGCGGTCCAGATCTACGACTGCAACGGCACGAACGCCCAGAAGTGGACCGTCGGCGTGGACGGGACGCTGCGCGCCCTCGGCAAGTGCATGGACGTACAGGGCGGCAACACCGCCAACCACACCATGGTCCAGCTCTACGACTGCAACGGCAGCGGCGCCCAGCAGTGGAAGGCCCAGTCCGACGGCTCGCTGCTCAACCCGCAGTCCGGCCGCTGCCTGGACGACCTGGGCTTCGCCACCAACAACGGCAACCAGCTCGGCATCTGGGACTGCAACGGCGCCGACAACCAGAAGTGGAACCTCCCGCACTGATCCCCCCGGTCCCTCGGCCCGGCCGTGATCGCCCCCCACGGCCGGCCCGACGGGCCCCTCGAATCCCACCTCCGGAGCGACGGGGTCCGGAGGCGGGATTCCCGCCGGCAGCCCGGCTACTGCCGGCCGGTGGTCCAAATAGTTTCGCCTATAGGGCAGTTGCCTATGCCGGCGACGGCGGTGGTCGAACCCCGACCTGGAGGTCGACACCTTTTCGAAGGAGAAAGAAGCACGCGTTCGATTGAGCCCGTGCGGGCACCATGACGGTTTCCGAAGACCCGGATGTCTCCCCAGAGATCACGCCATGAGCCCGGATCCGGGCCCGTGACTGACCGAGCACCAGAACCAGCGGGATAGACGGCATGCCCCAAGGTCAACCGGGCGTTCCCGTCAACCAAGGACCACGCGAACGTGGCACACGGGACGAAGGAGCAGCACCACAAAGTCCTGGCCTCCACCGACGACGGCATCCCCCTCGACTACTGGGAGGACTGGGAGCTGTCGCCCAGGCAGCAAGCCGACCAAGATCCCCCTGATGCCGGCAACCCCCGCCCGGAGGCACGAGGCCGAAAGGCCTGATTCTCCTCCTGGGCCGTCGCCCCGGAACAATCCCCACGACCGCGGGCCGATATCAGCGTCATCCGGTCAAAAGGCAAGGACCGGGAGCAATCCCCGCGAGCGCGGGGCCGACCCTCGGCTACAACTACCAGGTCACCTCGGTCAGGAGCGATCCCCGCGAGCGCGGGGCCGACTACCAGGTCAGGAACCAGGTCATCGCCGCCGCGGAGCGATCCCCGCGAGCGCGGGGCCGACACTTCCTGACCTGCGGCGATTCGTGTCAGGGACCGTCAGTAGATTCAGTTCGATTGGGCAGGCGGCGTGTGAAGGAGTTCATGGGCCCGGATCCTCTCGCTCAGGCGACAGGCGGACCTCACGCAGGAGCGGCTTGGGCAGCGCGCCGGGCTTGGCCGGCGCACGATCGGGTGGATCGAGAACGGCCTCGCACCTGCGACGCTCGACCAACTCGGCGCCATCGCGCGGGCAATCGGCGTGCCACTCTGGCGTCTGGTCCGCGACGAGTAGCCCTGGCCGGCCATCGGGCCGGCCAGGGCCTTGACCTGCTGCTACTCGCCTCGAAGCGGCTCCATGACGAACCCGAGCCGCGGGGGCACAGGCTCGCCGTCGGGACGTTCGAGCAATGGCCCGAAAGCTTCGAAGTCCTGCTGCCGGTAGCACGCGACCAGGTCTGCGTACCGCGGATCGATCCACTCCATCGGATGCCTCCTACTCGTGTGCCGGCAGCGTACGCGTTCCGAGTCCGCTATTCAGCGGGCTTGGTGCAGGGCTTCTCCGGTTTCTTCATCGGCCTGATTGAACAGCTGGGCGAGTGCTGACAGCTCGCCGCTACGGTCACCAGGCTGTCGTCCGTCGGCGGCCGCCACAGTTCCTGGTCGACCTCGAAGCCCGCCTCCCGGATGGCAGCCTGGGTCTGCTCCATGATGTCCTGGTCGAAGTTGCCCGGGTCGAATCCCGGGCTGTGGTGCACGAACCGGCCCTCGCGCTCGCACAACTCGGCGTACGCCTCGGTGTGGACGAGGAACGCGTGCCAGCCCTCGTCCACGATCCTGGACGGCGCCATGGCCAGGTGGGGGCGGCGGGCGCCCACGACCACGAACGCGATGGCTTCCCGGGTGATCCGGGTGGCCATCGCGACGTTCATGCCCTCGTTGTTGGAGAGCACGGTGGAGATGACGGAGTCGAACGTTGCCGCGCTCACGAACTGGTCCGGAGCGGTCGGGGGCGGCGCCTGTGCCGGGGTGGGTTCGGGAGTGATCATGGTAGTGCTCCTCTCGGTGTGTCGAGTGGTGCAACCTCCTGGGCCGACGTCGTCGTCAGGCCCGCGAGGAGGCGGAGGGTTGATCAGGGCGTTTCGACCTGATCGCGAGGGGGATGGTTCGGGCCACCGGTGGGAGATCCGCTCGGCAGGTTGCGAACGCAGGGGCACCCCGACTGGCCGCAGAGGCATACCAGCACCCGAGCACCGCACTCGTCCCACAGGCCGCCGGGACACCCGTGGTGGGCGTTGAGTTGGCACTCGGCGCTGACGTAGCGCCCGGCCTGGGCTGTGTCCAGAGTGATGACGATGCCGGACGGGACGTCCGGTCTGGAGATCATTGCGGCTCCTCCAGTTCGGCCCAAACGACCACCGCGCCAGTTGCGTCCGTGGATCCCCATGAGGTGCAGGACTGCACGATGGCCAGGACATCAGCCCAGCGTTCGACTGATTCGTCGACAGGCGCGGGGACGCTCAGGCGCACTACTCCAGCGGTGGGGCGCGTAACGCGTACGTGGGCGCCTGTGGCCTGACCGAGCGCAGCCTTCACGGCTCCTGCGCACATGCCGATCTGCACCGATCCCCCAGTACATGTAAGGATTAGCTCTACACATACAGTAGGGCCTGGCCGCATACTCTGTCACCCACCGAGCACGGAACGTAGGAGGACATGCATGGCAGGCGACGCCGAATCCCCCTACCTCCGCATCGCAGACCACATCCGCGAACGGATCCTCACCGGCCAGCTCGCAGCCGGAGCCCAGTTGCCATCTCTCGCTGCACTGCGTGAGGAATTCGGCTACTCCCACGGCGTCGGCCAGAACGCCTACCGGCTACTCGAATCCGAGGGCCTGGTCGTCGCCCGCCATGGCCGCGGCTACTACGTCCGCAGCCAGGAACCGCCCACCGTCCTGGTACGCCGTCAACGCGTACCCTGCGGCGACGGCAGCCCGACGGAGGCCACCCTCGCCAGACAGGGTGTCGCCGGTACTTGGCGGCACGAATCTCAGCCTCGTGCCGCCGAGGCCCGCATCGCGGCCCGGCTGGAAATCCAGTCCGGCGATCCGGTGATGCACACGACCTACGTGTACCTGGCCGACGGAGACCCGGTGCAGCTCGCAGAGAGCTGGGAACCGATGGCCACCACTGGCGGCAGCTTGATCGTCCTGCCCGAGGCCGGTCCACACGCTGGTATCGGCGTCGCCGACCGCATGGCGATCATCGGTATCGACGTGGGCGTGCCCGTTGAGCGCGTGAGTGCCAGGGCTGCCACGCGACCTGAGGCTCAGACCCTCGGTGTTGCACCCGCTGTCCCGGTGATGGCAATCGAACGGACCTACTACGACCAGGCCACCGGGCGCCCAGTTGAGACCGCAGACATCGTGCTCACCTCGCGCTGGGTTGCTGAGTACGGGCGCGCCCCACGTTCCTGACCTGCATGGTCCGATGCCGGTCGCACGATGGCGGCATGGCCGGTACGCCGACGGACGGTCCTGGTGCGAGCCGGACGCGGACAGCGTGTGGCGGTGGACGCACGACACCCCGTAACGACGAAGCGCCCCCGCCCGGCCGAAGCCGAGGGGGGGCGGAGCGATCCCCGCGGGCGCGGGGCCGATAGGAGACCGGGATCGACGTCGAGGTGGCCACGGGAGCGATCCCCACGAGCGCGAGACCGATCAGGCGTCGACGGAGCTGCACCGGGCTGCCCGGGAGCGATCCCTGTGGGCGCGGGGCCGATGGCAGCGACCACGGCCGGAACGCGGAAGCCTGAGAGCGATCCCCGCGAGCGCGGGGCCGACCCCTGGAAGGTGCCGGTCGACTTCCGCAGCTCGGAGCAATCCCCGCGTGTGCGGGGCCGACACCGCGGCCTTCGCCTTGATGGTGCCGAAGGTGGAGCAATCCCTGCGGGCGCGGGGCCGACTGGGCCGCACTGTTCCCTGGAGAGCCGGTGCTGGAGCAATCCCCGCGAGCGCGAGGCCGGTTCCTTCTCGCTCGTGCAGCTCGGGTCGGGCCCGGAGCAATCCCCCGCGAGCGCGGGGCCGATATGTAGATGACGTACGCCCTCTTCCTCTACGGGGAGCAATCCCGCGAGCGCGGGGCCGATCCCCGCCTCCCCATGGGTCGGGGTGGCGGGGGTGGGGGAGCAATCCCCGCGAGTGCGGGGTCGACACTGCGTCAAGGACGCACCCGGGGACGTACCCCGAGTAATCCCCGCGCGTGCGGGGCCGACTCCTTGTGAAGCCGCTCACCGAACCCGCTGAAGGAGCAATCCCCGCGAGTGCGGGGCCGACCGCGTCACCGACCGGACGGGCGGCCCTGTGGAAGGAGCAATCCCCGCGCGTGCGGGGCCGACGTGATTCTCGGTGGTGACGCGGACGTGGACAAGGAGCAATCCCCGCGCGTGCGGGGCCGATCGCCACCAGGGCGGTGCCGGGTTCAGGGGTGCTGTCCGCTGTCCTGGAGGCCGTTCCGGTCGGTGGTGCAGGTGACGATTGCGGGGCGTTGGTAGACGGTTCGGCGAACTCGACGGTGTCGCGGCGGGCGTCGGGCAGCACCGTGGTGTGTTGCCAGTGGCGCGGGCCCGTGTGCCGGTCGAAGGCGGTTGGACACCGTCTTCGACCAGCCCTGGCAGGCTCGTGTCCACCTTGCTCGCACCCTCGACGAGACCAACTCCCGGTGGTCACCGGTGCGATGGGCTGGTCTCCTGAACCATCCCCGCGAGCGCGGGGCCGGTGATCGAGTGGGCATGTGGATCGGGCGGCCCGGGGAGCAACCCCTGCGGGCGCGGGGCCGATTTGTTGCTGCTCGTGGTGCTCGCGCTCGATCAGGAGCGATCCCCGCGAGCGCGGGGCCGATACTTCCTGACCTGCGGTGATTAGCGGCTGAGGGGCTTGATTGATTCAGTTCGATCGGTAGAAGTCCCGTCGAACAGTCGATGCGTTATTGTCATCTCTCCTTGCCCCAGGGCTGGTTGTCAGTGTCGTGGCCTGACTCCCCGAAGCGTACCCGCACGTGGAGATTGAGACGATGATTGAGGACCGCTGCCATCGGTACCTGTTCGAGGCCAGGGGCTGGCTGGGTGCGCTGTGGGGAAAGTCCGCCGGGCGGGCCTGGGGATCTGCCACGGATCAATCCCCACAAGTGTTTGGCCAACAGCGTGAGTTCGGCGATGGTGATGTGCTCCGCGGATCAATCCCCGCGAGCGCTGGGCCGACGAGACTGCGAGCAGCTGGGGCTGGGTCAGGTCGGAGCGATCCCCGCGACGCGGGGCCGACCACGCTGACGGCCACGAAGCAGAGTTCCGCCGGGAGCAATCCCCGCGTGGGCGGGGCCGACAGCGTCGCACAACTGGCCCCGGGGGACCTGCTTGAGCAATCCCCGCGAGCGCGGGGCCGATCTTCTCGGACGGGAACTCGGCGCCGACGCCGAGGAGCAATCCCCGCGGGCGCGGGGCCGGTGTGGGCGCGACCGGAACCAGGTGGTCGCCGACGGAGCAATCCCTGCGGGCGCGGGGCCGATCCGTACGGGGCGTCCGGATCGGTAAGAACCGGGGAGCAATCCCTGCGGGCGCGGGGCCGATGCTTTTTGACCTGGGGTGATTAGCCGCTGAGGGGCTTGATTGAATTAGTTTGATTGGTAGAGGCCCCGTCGAACGGCCGATTTGTTGTTGCTATCTCTCCTTGACCCAGGGCTGGTTGTCGGCGTCGTGGCCTGAGTTCTCGAAGCGTACCCGCGTGTGGAGGTTGAGGACCGTCGGCAGTGGTAGCCGTCCGAGGTTAGGGGCAGCCTGTTGCTGTCGTACAGGCTGGACACTGGGGCAGTGGCTGAGATTGTCCGGGGCCGCTGCCTGACGCTGGTGACGTGGCGGCGTCTGAATGGTCTTGCGGGGCCAGGTCTGTTCGGCTGGTTGTGCGGGATGCGCGGCTGAGGAGGTTGTCCGCTGGGCGGTGTTCTTGTGGGACAGGTGCGCGGTGGGCGCTGCCGGGCGAAGTGAAGTGGGGCGGGGCAGGTCGCCGGCTGCTACGGAGTGTTCCATGGGGAAGGTCGTAGAGCCTCAGCGCCGCCGCAGTGAGTCCTGGAAGTCGGCGCGTGGGAGCACGGTTATCAGGGGAGTTGCCACTTGCCGCGGTGGAGACCGTTCTGGTGTGTGGAGTTGGTCCTCGACGGGGTGCGGAGGATGGGCGGCCCCCACCGGCTTTGGGCGGGTGGGGGCCTGGCGGCGTCAGTGCAGCAGCACTCGCAGGCTGAGCAGCCCGCGGTGCCTCGGGTTCTCCTGCCACTGTGCGGGCTCGGCCGGGTCGGCCAGGCGTAGGGCGGGGAAGCGGCGCAGCAGTTCGGTGAACGCTACTTCGGCCTGGAGGCGGCCCAGTTGGGCGCCGAGGCAGTGGTGGATGCCGTGGCCGAATGCGAGGTGTCGGGTGGCGTCCGGGCGGGTGATGTCGAAGCGGTCGGGGTCGGTGAAGACGGCCGGGTCGCGGTTGGCGGCGAGCAGGGCGATCTGGACGAACTCGCCGGCCGGGATCGCGGTGCCCGCGATGGTCACCGGCTCGGTCGTGCGGCGCAGCGAGGCGATGCTGAACGGGCTCTCGTAGCGCAGGACTTCCTCGATCGTGCCGGAAAGCAGCGCCGGATCCGCGCGCAGCGCCGCGAGTTGCTCGGGGTGGCGGAGCAGCGCGTGGATGCCGTTGGTGATCAGGTTGACGGTGCTCTGGTGGCCGGCGATCGCGAGCAGGAACGCCATCGAGGTGATCTCGGCCTCGGTCAGCCGGTCGCCGTCCGCCTGGGCGGCGAGGAGTTCGGAGATCAGGTCGTCGCCCGGGTGGGTGCGCTTGTGGTCGACCAGGGCGCGCAGGTAGTCCGCCATGCCTTCGGCGGTCTCCACCGAGACTTCGCCGTCTGCTCCGCCGTCCGCTCCGCCGTCCGCCTCGCCGTCGTCCTCCGGGTCGGCATCGACGGCGTTGCCGCGGACTTGGAGGTTCTCCCGTTCGGCCTGCGGCGCGCCGAACAGTTCGAAGACGACCGCGAGTGGCAGCGGCAGTGCGAACTCGCTGATCAGCTCGACCGGGTCGGGCCCGTCGAGCTGGTCGAGCAGTGCGCCGACGTGGCGCTCGACCATCGGTCGTAGGGTCGCCACCTGCCGTGCGGTGTAGGCCTGTTGGACCAGCTTGCGCAGCCGGGTGTGCTCCGGGGGGTCGGAGTTGAGCATGTGCGACATCAGGTCGCGGCCCGGGCCGCCTTCGGAGTTCCCGACGTGTCGGGCGAACGCCTCGGTGACGGCCTTCTTGCTCAGCCGGGGGTCGGCGAGGGCGGCCCGGCACTCGGCGTGGCCGGTGACGACCCAGCCTTCGAGTCCGGCCGCGCCGCCGAACCGGACCTTGCGGGCGCCGCCCTCGGTGCGCCAGCGGCGGTATGCGGCGTGCGGGTCGGCGTAGAACTGGCCGTCGGCGAACTCCGGTTCGGCGGCGCTGTGTTCGGTAGCCCCGGGCTCGGAATCCCCGCGCTCGGTTTGTATGTGATCATCGTGCATGTGATCAGTGTGCACCGCGTGGCTTCAGGACGCGGATCTCGCTGACGCCGAGCAGGCCGAGCAGTGGCACCTTGGCGGTCCGCTGTTCGGGGTCGACGACCAGGCCGGCCGTACGGATCTGGTCCAGCAGCAGCTCGGCGAGCGGCATCACCATGTGCCGGCCCCAGCAGCGTTCGGAGGTGTGCCCGAACGGCAGGTAGCCGGGAGTGTTGTCCGGGTCGAGGTGGTCCCAGCGCTCCGGGCGGAACTCGTGCGGGTCCTCCCACAGGGCCGGGTCGCGGTGCGAGAGCAGCGGCAGGACGAGGACGTCGTCGCCGGCGCCGATCCGCGGGTCGATCGCGGGGTACTCGGGCGAGGCGCGGCGCAGGATGTTCCAGGACGGCGGCAGCAGGCGCAGCGACTCGAAGATGATGTTCCGGTTCGGCGTGCTGTCGTCGAACGGCGCGCCGAGCCAGAGCGCGTTCGCGACCAGGGTGGAGATGGTGAAGCAGACCGGTGCGGCGGCTCGGCGGTACATGCCGAGCGCGTACCGTCGGTCCTGGTAGTTGGCCGCTTTCGCGGTGAGCTTGCCGAGTTCGGTGAGGTCGTCGCCGGGCTTGGGCCTGCCGGGCAGTGCGGCGCCGGCCGAGATCACCAACCAGGTGAGCAGGGGCGTAAGTTCGAGGTTGCGGCTCATCAGGATCCGCAGCCGGCGCGGGTCCCGGCCGAGGATGAGGTCGCGCAGGAAGAGGTGTCCGGTGAGCGGCCACGGACCGGACAGGTCGATGTTCGGCGGCAGCGGAGCCTTCAGTGCCTCGCGCACGTCGCTGCCGATCGTCCGGGTCACCGAGGATGCCTCGGTGCGGGTGATCGAACGTCCGTGCAGCGGTTTGAAGGTGGGCCGTTCGATCTCGGTGGCGCGCCGGGCGGCGAGGATCCGGTCGGTGAGCTCGGGCCCGGCGACCCCGATTGTGTCGGGTTCGAGCCGGACGGCGTCCTTGCCCAGATGGTCCCTGAGCAGGGCCTCAAGTCGGGGGGAGAGCACGGTGGTTCGCGAACGGGCGGAGGCGGGGGAGAGGGCCATGTGATGTCTCCGAGACTTTGCCGGGAGCGGTCTCCGCCCCCGCCCCGGGCCCGATCTCCCGGCGGAGGCCGCGAGGGGGGGCAGGGGCGGGGGCGGATCAGCTGTTCAGGTACCGGAGGTACCGATCAGCCGGCTTAGTACCAGATGTACCAAGCGCTGGCCTTCAGGCTCTTCTTGGCGAAGGACGCGTCACGGATGGCGAACAGGATCTTCATCTTTGGGTCTCCCTTTCGTTACCAGGTGGCTGAGCGAATGTAAGGCCACTCTGCAGTCGCCCTACAGACGTAGACACGCAGCCGACTCCCCATCGGGTTCACGTTCGGGGGGAGTTCTTGTCGAGGGAGTTGGAGAGGTGGGGGGTTTGCCGGTGGATCTCCTGATTCGCCCCCCCCGGCGGCGGGCGATGGACGGTGTCAGTCGCGGGAGCAGTCCGCGCACCGCCGCGGGCGCAGCCCGTCGAGGATGATGGCCAGGTAGCGGCGCCAGTCGGTGACCCCGGCCTGTACGACGTGGCAGAGGCCGATGTAGAGCGGTGACACGTCAGCGACGGTCAGGTCCTCTCGCACCGAGCCCTCGGCCTGGGCGCGTTTGAGCACCTTGTCGGTGAGCTCGTTGAGTTCGGCGATCGCCGCCGCGTCGAACGTGCTGCCGCCGATCATCGCGGTGACCGTCTCCGCGTAGCCCCGGTCCTGTTCCTGCATGATTCCGCAGAACTCCAGGGAGCGGGCGAGGCCGTGCCAGGGGTCGGGGTCGGGGAGCACCTCGTTCCTGAGGAAGTCCAGGGTCTGCTGGAACCGGTGTTCCACGATCGCTTCAGCCAGCGATTCCTTGGTGGGGAAGTGGCGGTACACCGTCCCGACGCCCACCCCGGCCCTGCGGGCGATGTCGCCCATCTGGGCGTCCCGGCCGGACTCGGAGAAGGCGGCTCGGGCGGCGTCGAGCACCTTGAGCCGGTTGCGGGCGGCGTCGGAGCGCAGCTTGCCGCCGGTGGGTGTGCTGGAGCGGGAAGGGGGAGGGGAAGGGGTGTTTGACAAGGGGAACCGCGCCTCCGTATCGTCGCCATCCGGAACCGTGAGTCCGATTCCGGTTACCACTTTAACCCACAGGAGCGTATCCCTCCCATGGCCATGCCTCCCACTTCCTCCTTATCGACCTCGACCTCGACCCCCTCCCCGGATCCGCTCCGCTGGAAGGCGCTCGTCGTCCTGGCCGTCGCCCAGTTGACGGTGGTGCTCGACGCCTCGATCGTGAACGTCGCGCTGCCCTCGATCCAGCGGGACCTGCACTTCGCCGACTCCGACGTCCAGTGGATCGTCAACGCCTACGCACTCGCCTTCGGCGGCTTCCTGCTGCTCGGCGGCCGGACCGCGGATCTGCTCGGACGGCGGCGGGTGTTCATGACCGGACTCGGCCTGTTCGCCGCCACGTCGCTGCTCGGCGGTCTCGCCCCGACCGCGGGCCTGCTGATCGCCGCGCGGGTCGGGCAGGGCCTCGGCGCCGCGATCATCGCGCCAGCCGCCCTGTCCATCGTCACCACGACCTTCATCGAAGGCGCCGAACGCAACAAGGCCCTCGGTATCTGGGGCGCGCTCGCCGGAGCAGGCGGGGCCATCGGCGTGCTGCTCGGCGGTGTGCTCACCCAGTGGGCGGGCTGGGAGTGGGTGATGTTCGTCAACGTGCCGATCTGCGTCGTCGCCGCCGTCCTCACACCGAGGTTCGTCCGCGAGAGCCGCGGCCACGAACGCACCGGCATCGACTTCGCCGGCGCCGCACTGGTCACCGGCGGTCTCAGCGTGCTGGTCTACGCGCTCGTGGACGCCGAGCGGGCGGGCTGGGGCTCGGCCAGGACCATCGGGCTACTGGGCCTCGCGGCCGTCCTGCTGCTGGTCTTCGCCCTGGTCGAACTGCGCCTCGTCAAGCACCCGGTGATGCCGTTGCGGATCTTCCGCAACCGCAACCTCTCCAGCGCCAACGCGGTGTCCCTGCTGGTGGGCGCCGCGCTGCTGTCGATGTTCTTCTTCATCTCCCTCTACCTCCAGCAGGTGCTCGGCTTCTCCGCACTGGAGGCCGGACTGTCCTACCTGCCCTTCTCGGTGGCGAGCATCGTCGCCGCCGGCGCCGCCTCCCAGCTGGTGACCAAGGTCGGGCCCAGGCCCGTCCTCGCCTGCGGTCTGGCGCTCACCGCGGTGGGCCTCCTGCTGTTCACCCGCATCCCCGCCGACGGCACGTTCGCCGGGGACGTGCTCCTGCCCTCGGTGGTCGCGGCGCTCGGGCTCGGGTTCTCGTTCGTGCCCGTGACCATCGTCGCCGTCTCCGGTGTGACACCGCAGGAGTCGGGCCTCGCCTCCGGGCTCATCAACACCACCCAGCAGATCGGCGGCGCGCTCGGGCTCGCCGTGCTCTCCTCGGTGGCCAACGCCCGTATCAGGGAGCTCCTTGAGGGCAAGCAGGCCGGCGGCCCGGCCATGGCCGGCGCGATGACGGAGGGCTTCCGGCTCGCGTTCGCGGTCGGGGCGGGCTTCGCCGTGCTCGGCGTGCTGATCACCCTGCTGGCCGTACCCAGGGGCGAACGGACCGCACACGACGACCTTCCGGTCACGCTGGTCTGACGAACGGCGACGTCCGGACTCGCCACGGCGCTCACCCCGCCTCCACGGCCACGGGGTGAGCGCCCTGCGGACTTCCCGTAGCCGGGGGACAACTCCTCAGTCGTGAAGAAGGTCAGCGAAAGGCTGTAGGCCTAAAGCCTGTTCGTCGATCCTTCACCCCGATGGGCAGCAATCCGGCCTGCGACCTCGGTCAACCGGGACACTCGGACGATGTAGCTGACGGTAAGCCTGCTGATCAGATTCCAGCCCTCAGTGGAGGATCGCACTGCCTCATTTCGCGGGCCAAGAGCTGTTCGGCAATGTGCGCTCGGCCAGCCCAGCCACCTTGATCGACCGGCGTGTGACGGAGGTGGCAAGTAGCTGAGGCCAGCGGGAGATCAGGGGCCGGTGACCCACTGGCCGACGCGCGTCGGCTCGGGCTGGAGGATGATCCCGGTTGCAGCTGCGACCTGGGCGGTGAGGTCAGCGAGCGCCCGGACGAACGCTGCCGCTGTGGCCTCTCCGTGAGCGGTGACCGTGAGGGTCCGGCGTTCCGAGCAGCGCACGCCGTCGGCGACGGCTTGGCCGGGCCGGCAGCCGACATGCTCCAGGAGCCACCCGGCGCTGGCTCGGAGGCCGCCATCGCTGTCCTGGTGGACCGGGCAGCCGCGGTCGGACCAGCGCGTGGCCTGGGCGGTGGTGATTCGAGGGTTGAGGAAGACGGATCCGACCTGCCGGGAGTCCTGGTCGCTCGGGTCGAGGAAGAGGCCGCGCCGACGGCGGTTGGCGAGTACGGCCGCGGTGACCTCCGGAACGGTCGGGCGCGCGCCGACGGGCACGCCGAGCTCGTCCGCGAGCGGCTGGTAGGTGATCGGGGCCGCCGGCGTGTGGGTCAGGTGGAGCGAGGCGGCGAGGATGGTCCAGCGGCCGGGGGTTCGCTTGAAGCGGCTGCTGCGGTAGCGCAGGCGGCAGGACTGGGCCGGGAAGGTCCGCAGGCAGCCCATGCCCCAGTCCCAGACCGTGACGCTGTGGAGGGAGTCGGCGATCTGCTGGCCGTATGCGCCGGCGTTCTGGACCGGCGCGGCGCCGACGGTGCCCGGGATCCCGGCCAGGCACTCGATGCCGGCAAGCCGTTCGGCAGCGGCCCATTGGACGAGGTCGGTGAGCGGCTGGCCGGCCTGGACGGTGACGGCCACCGTGGTGTCGTCGAGCTTCTTGGCGGTGATGCCGCGGGTGTTCATGACCACGACGGTGCCGGGGTGGCCGGCATCCGCCGCGATCACGTTGCTGCCGTGCCCCAGGACGACGGGACCGTTCTGCTCCTGGGCGCTGAGCGCACGGGCGGCGTCGAGCCAGTCCGCGGGGTCGGACAGGTTGAGCACGGCGCCGGCGGGCCCGCCGAGCCGGAGGGTGGTCAGCGACGCGAGCGTGGCCTGGGGCACGGCAGGGTCCTCTCAGTCGGCGGCGACGGCCTTGAGCGCGAGGTTGCGGAGCGGGGCGAGCCGGGTGCGGTTGTTCTGGTGCTGGTAGACGGCGTTGGTGCAGATGGCCAGGTAGCGGCCGGTGTCCGGGGCGAGGTAGAGGCTGGTGCCGGTGAAGCCGTGGTGGTAGGCGACCCGGCCGTCGTCGGCGAGGATCCAGGCCAGGCCGCGGTGGAGCCCGGGCTCGATCTCGGCCTTCGGTTCCATGCTGGTGCGGAGCCAGGCACCCAGTCCGTGGCTGGAGGTGTACGCGGTGAGGAGCCGGTCGGCGAAGGTGGCCAGGTCGGCCGGGGTGGTGAAGACGCCGGCGTGGCCGGCGACGCCGCCGAGCAGGGTGGCGTTGTCGTCGTGCGGGATGCCCCACAGCCGCGGGCCGCCGGGGAGGCGCTGCTCGGTCGGGGCGACGTCGGCGGAGCGGCTGACGGGTCCGTAGGCGGTGTGGGTCATGCCGAGGGACTGCCAGAGGTCGGCGGCGAGCTCGTCCAGGCGGCGGCCGTGGAGGTGGGCGAGCGCGAGGCCGAGGAGGATGAACCCGCGGTTGATGTACCGGTGGCCGGCGCCGGGTTCGGCGATCAGCGGTTCGCCGCAGATCAGCTCCGCGAGGGGTTCGGTGCGGCCCCGGTACTGGTCGAGGCGGGTCTCGGGCTGCAGGCCGGAGGTGTGCGCGAGGATCTGCCCGACCGTGACGTTCGCGCCGGGCACCTGGTCCGGCAGGTCGGGCAGCAGGTGCCGCACCGGTGTCTCGGCTGTGATGCCGTCGGTGAGTCCGATCAGCGGCCAGGTGGCCAACACCTTGGTCAGCGACGCGGCGTCGTAGAGCGTGCCCGGGCCGGGCCCGGCGTTCCCGCACTCGGGCGCGATGACGCCGGAGGAGACGAACGCGGGCCGGCCGTTCCGGGCGCCGTGGGCGAGGACGCCGCCGGGCAGGGCGCCGTCGTCGACCAGCAGGTCGAGGCACTGCTGCAGCTCGGCGACGGTGTCGGGGCTCAACGGCTTGGTGCTGGTCACGGCATCTCCTGGTCGATCGTCAGGCTGGCACCGAGCGCGGCGAGTTTGGGCAGCAGGTCGCCGTAGCCGCGCCGGAGGTGGTACATGCCCCGGATCGTAGAGGTGCCCTCGGCCGCCAGCGCGGCGAGCACGAGCGCGGTCGCGGCCCGGATGTCCTCGCCCGCCACGTCAGCGGCGGCGAGCCCGGAGGGCCCCTCGACGGTGATCAGCTGGCCCTCCGCGTTGACGACCGCGCCGAACTTGCGCAGCGCGGCGAGGTGGGTGTCGCGTCGGCTGTAGATCCGCTCCTCGATCCGGGACGTTCCGGCGGCCTGGGTGAGGACCGCGGTCAGCTGGGGCTGGACGTCGGTCGGGTAACCCGGGTGGGGGCCGGTGGCCATCTCCGTCGCATGCAGCCCGGCCGGTACGGTGACCGTCGTTCCGCCGCGCTCGGCGGTCAGGAGGATCCCGGTGTCGGCGAAGACCGAGACCAGGCCTGGCGGGAAGCCGCAGGGCGGGAAGGCGTCGAGGTGGACGGTGCCGCCGGTGATCGCGGCGGCGAGCGCCAGTGTGGCGGCCTCCAGCCGGTCGGACGGGACCGGGAAGACGCCGCCGGCGATGTGGTCGGTGCCGGTGACGTGCAGGGCGTCCGCGCCTTGCCAGGTGATGCCGACGCCGGAGCGAGCCAGGAGGTCGGCGGATACGGTGACCTCGGGCTCGATGCTCGGCCCGAGGATGGACGACGTGCCGGGCGTGCGGGCGGCCAGCAGCATCGCGGTGACCGTCGCGCCCAGGCTCGGGCCCCACTTCTTGGTGCTGACGTTGGTGATGAACGGAAGGCGCTTCGTTCCGGGGAAGCGGGCGCGCACACGGCCCCGGTTGACCTCGGCGTCGGCGCCGGCGGCCTCCATGGCGGCCAGGTGCAGGTCGATGTACCGGGCGCAGAAGGCGTCGCCGCCGGGCAGTGGGAAGGTGACCTTGCCGGAGCGGGCCAGCAGGGCGGCGGCGATGACCGCGGTGGTCCGGATGCACCGTCCGAGGCCGTCGGGGGATGACCGGGAAGTAGGAGTCGGCGGGCCGGGTCTCGAACTCGCCCTCGGCGATGGTGGCTCGGGTGCCGGTGCGGTGAAGGATCTCCGCGCACACGCCGGTGTCGAGGATCGCGGGGGCGCCGGTGAGGGTGAGCGGCTGGTCGGCGAGGATCGCGGCAGCGTACAGGTGCAGGGCGATGTTCTTGCTGCCCTGGACGGTCGTCGTACCGTGCAGCGGGTGGCCGCCGGTGATCCGGAGGGTGAGCCGGTCGGGGGTACTGGCCGGCGCGCAGGTAGGCCAGCGCCCGGCTGTACTGCCTGATCGCCGCGGTCACGGCGTCGGACGCCCGCTCCGCCGCCCATCCCATGCGGTCGAGGGAGATCGACCCGAGGTCCTGGAACCCGAGCTTGCTCGCGAGGTCGTAGCCGGAGCGGTACTGCATGGCGAGGGCCTGCCAGAGACGTCGATCACCGCTACTGTGCGCCGCGGTCGTGGTCTCGGTGATCAGGCCGGGCAGTTCTGTCGCCGCGCTCCGCAGATCCGACGCCCGGATCAGGCGGCAGACCAGGTCGGTGTGGTCGACGAGTTCCTCGGTCGGACGCGGTGCCACGTCCGGGTCGGCTCCGAGGTCGAAGATGTCGAGGGATTCCCGGATCGGCTGGATCAGCCCGTCGAGCTGGTCGCGCCGCAACTCCTCGATGTACGGGCGTCCTTCGAGATCGGCGACGGGTACGGACAACGCCCTGGCGATGGAGGCGAGGACAGCCGGGCCGGCCTGCCGCTTGCCCTGCTCGATCTGAGCCATGTGGGACGCCGAGATCCGCGCCTTCAGGGCGAGTCCGGTCTGGGTCATGTGCCGGAGCTTGCGGGTCTGCTTGATCCGCTTGCCTACGGTGTCAGGCGTGAAGTCGGTCATGGCGCGTTCCTTGAGGAGTTCGGCCCGGTGGTCCGACGGTAGCGCCAAGTAGTCAGGCGCATCATCGAATTCGGCAGGGTTTGCCGCCGGCCATCCCCACGGGGTTCGATGACTGCCATGTCCACCACGCGCCCGGTCCTGTACCTCTTCGGCTCCGCCGCCCCGCCGGTCCTGAACATGGCGCAGGTCGTCCGCCACGCCCAGTTCAGGGGGTGGGAGGTCGCGCTCGGGCTCACCCCGACCGCGGCGAGCTGGCTCCAGGACGAGCTTCCCAAGCTGAACCGTCTGACCGGCCACCCGGTGAAGTCCACGTACCGTCGGCCGGGCGAGCCGGACGTGCTTCCGCCCGCCGACGCGGTTCTGTTCGCTCCCGCGACGATGAACAGCATCAACAGCCTGGCGCTCGGCCTCACGACCTCCTGGGTCATAGGGTTCGCGGCCGAGGCGATCGGCAAGGGAATCCCGCTGTCGGTGATGCCGTGTACGAACACGGCGCTCACCGGGCACCCTCAGTTCCCCCGGAGCGTCGCCACCCTGCGTGACTCCGGCGTCCGAGTGCTGCTCGGCGAAGGAGGCTTCGTCCCGAACGATCCGGGCCAGGGGAGACCGGAGGCTTACCCGTGGGAGGCCGCACTCGGGGCTGCCGAGGAGTCCATCGGGCGGTGACACCCGGCTGCGGAGCCCGGCCGCCGTGACCGCTGGGGCCGTTGGCCAGAGATTTCTCCCGGCCAACGGCCTTCCGACTCGCGTCGGGACGACAGGGCTTGGACCAACGTGCCCCTCGCCTGCGGCGGTGCCTCAGTAGGACAGTCCCGGGCAGTACACCCCCTGCTGCGGCGCCGTGTACGAGCCGCGTGCCACCAGGGTCTCCAGTCGCTCCAGGGTGATGCCCCGGGTGTGGAAGGCCCAGCTCAGGGTCTCGGGCAGCAGCCGGCCCGGGATGCGCAGCCGGGGCGGCGGGCCGTCGGGGACGGCCCGGCGCATCAGCTCGCCGGCGCCCGTGTACAGCGCCCGTGCCGCGGCCTCCGAGGCCGCCGTCAGGTGGCCCAGGTCGGACAGGCCCGTGGTGTAGCCGGCGAGTGCACCGCTCGACCGGTCCAGGACCACGTACGGCTGCGACCAGCCGAAGGCCCGCTTGGCCGCCATGTGGATCTCGCCGTCCCGCGCATGGCCGTTGACCGAGCGGTACAGCTCCTGGCACGCGGGCACGTCGTCCTCGGTCATCGCGCGCACCGTGAAGCCGGCCATGTTCGCCGGGGTGGGCGGTGCGTACCCGGCGACCAGGGACAGCTGCTCGTGCGGGACGAAGCCGAGCGAGGAGTAGAGCCGGTACGCGCCCAGGTTGTTGGTCACCTGGACGGCCCGGACCGAGCCGCGGTCGTGCCGGGCGGCCGCGCCGATCACCTCGTCCATCAGCAGTCGGCCCACGCCGCCGCCCTGCGCGCCGGGCGCGACGCTGAGCGGGCCGAAGGCGGCGACGGACTCGCCCAGGACCAGGAAGTTGGAGCCCGTCACGGAGTCCGCGCCGTCGACCGCCACGTAGGCGAGGCAGCCCGGGGCCGCGAGCCGGTCCCGGAACATCTCCGTCACCTCGTCCACCGACGACCACTCCGGGGCGAGGCCGAGCGAGGCGTTGAGGGTGTTGAAGGCCTCGAAGCAGATGGCCGCCATCGCCGGAAGGTCCTCCCACGCCGCCTCCCGGACCCGGAGGGCCTGCGCACCGCTGTCCACGGCGTCGCCGCCGGGAAAGCGGCCGGCGCCCGGTTCGGGGAAGTAGCCGACGCGGACGAAGAACCCGACGTACTTCTCGAAGAGTTCACGCGTCATCGGCGGGCAGTCGACGCCGGTACCGGTCAGCAGCTCGCGGGTCTGCGAGGTGTCGACGGACAGGTAGTGGTTGCGTCCGCTGTAGATGGTCGATTCGAACGCGTCGATCATCGGGACCATCGCGTTGTCGCGGTCGGCGCGGATGCGTCGCACCCAGGCGTCCCAGCGGAGTTCGTCCAGCCGGTAGCCGAGGGAGCGGAGGGATTCCGTCATCGCGGAGAACGGGAGGTGCGTCCCGTTGGCGAGGTGGTGGTTGCGGCCCGCCGCCCGGTCGTCGCGGGACAGCCGCAGGATCGCCGCGCTGACGTGGTCGACCGGCACCAGGTGGAAGATGCCGGCGGGATCCTGCGGGACGGCACCGGCCTGCACGATGCCCTTCATGCTCAGCCAGACGAAGTCGTGGGTCTGGCAGAAGCCGCGCTCCGAGTCGCCGGAGATCTCGTCCACCCGGTAGACCGAGACCGGCAGGCCCCGTCCCCTGGCGAGTTCGATGATCTGCTCCGCCACCAGCTTCGTCTGCCGGTAACCGGACGACAGAGCCTCGGCGGGGCCCGGCGGGTCGGTCACCTGGAGCGCCTGCCCGGGGACCGCCTCCGCGGCGAACACGCCGGTGGACGAGACGTGGTGGACGGGCACGGTGCGGTGCCGTGCGGCCAGGCGCAGGATCTCCGCGGTGCCCGTGACGTTCGCGTCCTTCAACGCCGAGTACGGGTAGAGGCCGTTGACGGTCGCGGCGGCGTGGTAGACGCTGTCCACGCTGCGGGCGAGGGCGTCGAAGCGTTCGGGGGCCAGCCCCAGCAGCGGCCGGGCGAGATCGCCGACGACCACGGACAACCGGTCCGGGTCGATGGCGTCCCAGAACTCGTACCACTCAAGGTTCTTGCGCAGCCGCGCCCACGCGTCCGCCTCGTCGGCCCCGCGGACCAGGCAGTGCACGGTCGCACGGGTCGTCCGCAGCAGGTCGCGCAGCAGGTACGCGCCCAGGAACCCGGTCGCACCGGTGAGGAGCACCTCCCGCGGGTCGTCCGCGACCCGGATCACCTCGTCGGCGGGGGAGATGTCCGCCGCCAGGACGACCTCGGCGGCGAAGTCCACCGCGTCCTCGTCGACGCCCGGGGTGGCGGACACCGCGGCCAGCACCTTCGCGAGCAGGTGGTCGGCGAGCACCGCCGGGGTCGGGTGCTCGAAGACGAGCGTCGGGCGCAGGCTCACCCCGCAGAAGTCGCTGAACTGGTTGCGCATCTCCACGGCCATGAGGGAGTCGACGCCGAGTTCGAGGAACGGCACGTCGGGGTCGATGGCGTCCGCGCTGTCGTGGCCGAGCACCGCCGCGACCCGCGTGGCGATCCGGTCGATCATGTGGAGGAGCTGCTTCTCCTCGTCCAGGCCGGCGAGCACGCCGGCCAGGCGGGCGGCGACCTCCGGGCGCTCACCCGGCTTGAGCACCCGCCCGGACGGGGCCGCCTCCTCGGCTGCGGCCTCCGCCTCCGCCTCCGCGATCGCGGCCGGTACCGGTGCCGGAGTGGGGGCGGCGAGTGCGGGCAGCCAGTAGCGCTTGCGCTGGAAGGCGTAGGTCGGCAGCGTGACGTGGCGGGCGGCGGTGCCGTCGAAGAACGCCGCCCAGTCGACCGGGACACCGGCGGTGTGGAGCGCGGCGGCGACTGCGACGGCGGTCGCCGCGCCGGGCCGGTCGCGCCGGGAGACCGGCAGCGCGCGGTGGTCGTTCGGCCGGCCACCTCCATCACCTCCGTCGGCGTCGTCGGCGATCTGGCGCACCAGGGCCGTCAGGGACGCGTCCGGGCCCAGTTCGACGAAGGTGTCGGTGCCCCGCTCCCGCAGGGTCCGCACCGCGGCGGCGAACCGGACGGCCGAGCGCAGCTGCCCGGTCCAGTACGCGGGTGTCAGCAGTTCCGCACCGGAGAGGGCGCCGGTGACCGTGGAGACGATCGGCAGGTCCGGCGCACGGTAGGTGACGGTCCGGGCCACGGCCTCGAACTCCTCCAGCACCGCGTCCATCCGGGGCGAGTGGAAAGCATGACTGACCGTCAGGCGCTTGGTCCTGCCGCCTAGTTCGGCCACTAGCTGGGCGACCTCCGCCGCGGCGTCCTCGTCGCCCGAGACCACGATGGACCGGGGTGCGTTCACGGCGGCGATCCCCAGCCGGGACTCCCGGCCGGCGAGCAGCGGCAGGACCTCGTCCTCCGTGGCCTCCAGCGCGATCATGGCGCCGCCTTCGGGCAGCGCCTGCATCAGCTCGCCCCGGGCGGTGACCAGCCTGGCCGCGTCCGCCAGTGAGAACACCCCGGCGACGTGTGCGGCGGCCAGCTCGCCGAGGGAGTGGCCGGCGAGCGCGTCGGGACGCACACCCCAGGACCGCAGCAGCGCGAACTGCGCGACCTCCAGTGCGAACAGGGCGGGTTGGGCGATACCGGTGCGATGGATCCGCCCGTCCTTCGCCGCGTCACCGGCGGCGAGGAGCAACTGCCGTACCTGCGGCTCCAGATGGTCGCACACCGCGTCCAGCGCTTCGGCGAACACCGGGAACGCCTCGTACAGTTCACGGGCCATGCCCGCCCACTGGGAGCCCTGGCCGGTGAAGAGGAACGCCGTGGTCCGGGCGGCACCGGCGTGATCGGTGGTCAGTCCGGCCGCGGGCTCGCCCTCCGCGAGCGCGCCGAGTGCGCGCAGCAGACCCTCCGCGCCGTTCGCCCCGCGACCGAGGTCCGCGACGACGGCGGCCCGGTGTTCGAGCCCGGCCCGGGACAGTGCCAGGGTGAGCCCCACGTCCACGGCATCCCGGTCGGGCTCCGCGCGCAGGAACGACTCCAGCCGGCGGGCCTGGTCGCGCAGCGCGGCCGGGGACTTCGCGGACAGTAGCCACGGTACGGCGCTGAGCGCCCGGACCGGGGCCGGGGTCCCCTCGGCCGAGACCGGGGCCGGGGTCTCCTCAGGCGAGACCGGGGCCGGGGCCTCCTCCGGCGCGGGGGAGTGCGGCGCCTCCTCCAGGACGACATGGGCGTTGGTGCCGCTGATGGCGAAGGAGGACACCCCGGCGCGCCGGGGCCGTCCGTCGGCGGCCGTCCACGGCCGCGCCTCGTCGAGCAGCCGTACGTTCCCCGACGACCAGTCGACGTGCGGCGACGGACGGTCCACGTGCAGGGTCGCCGGGAGGACGGCGTGCCGCATCGCCTCCACCAGCTTGATGACACCGGCCATGCCCGCGGCGGCCTGGGTGTGGGCGATGTTGGACTTGACCGAGCCGAGCCACAGCGGCCGTTGAGGATCCCGGCCGCGCCCGTACGCGGCGAGGATCGCCTCGGCCTCGATCGGGTCGCCGAGCATGGTCCCCGTGCCGTGGGCCTCGACCAGGTCGACCTCGTGCGCGGCCACCCGGGCGTTGGCGAGCGCCCGGCGGATCACCCGCTGCTGCGCCCGGCCGTTGGGCGCGGTGAGCCCGTTGGACGCGCCGTCCTGGTTGACGGCGCTGCCCCGGATCACGGCGAGCACCCGGTGGCCCGCCCGCTGCGCGTCCGAGAGCCGTTCGAGCAGCAGCACCCCCGCGCCCTCGCCGAAGGCGGTGCCGTCCGCCGCGCCGGCGAAGGCCTTCACCCGGCCGTCCGGGGCGAGGCCCCGGTGCCTGCTGAAGGTGATCATGTCGTCCGGGGTGGACATCACCGTGACCCCGCCCGCGAGCGCGAGCCGCGACTCACCGGAGCGCAGGGAGCCGCAGGCCAGGTGGAGGGCGACCAGGGACGCGGAGCAGGCCGTGTCGACGGTGACGGCGGGGCCGTGCAGACCGAGGGTGTAGGCCACCCGGCCGGACATCACGCTGCCCGAGGTGGCGAAGCCGAGATGGCCCTCGTACTCGGACCCGGGCGCGGCGAGCGTGCTGTACGTCTGTCCCTTGGTGCCGACGAAGACGCCGGTCTCCGAGCCGGCCAGGCCGGTCGGGTCGAGGCCCGCCCGTTCGAAGACCTCCCACGCGATCTCCAGCATCAGTCGCTGCTGCGGGTCCATCGCGGTCGCCTCGCGCGGGGCTATGCCGAAGAATCCGGCGTCGAACGCGGACGGGTCGGTGAGGAAGCCGCCGCGCGAGACGTAGCTGGTGCCGGGGTGGTCGGGGTCGGGGTCGAACAGGGTGTCGAGTGCCCAGCCCCGGTCGGCGGGGAAGTCCGAGGTGGCGTCCCGGCCTGCGGCGACGAGGTCCCACAGCTGCTCGGGTGACTCCACCCCGCCGGGGAAGCGGCAGGCCATGCCGATGATGGCGATCGGCTCGGCGCCGTCCGGGCCGGGCCCCGCGGGGGCCGTACGCCCGTCCGGGAACGCTTCGGCGGCCGTGGAGCTGTCCGACGGCCCCGTCAGCTCGGCGACCAGCCGGTCCGCGAACGCGGCGGGCGTCGGGTGGTCGAACACCGCCGTCGCCGGGAGTCGCAGCCCGACCAGCGCGCACAGCCGCCGCCCGACCGCCACGACGGCGAGGGAGCCGAGGCCGAGATCCACGAACGGCCGTGTGGGCGCGACCCGTTCGGATTCGACGCCGAGCGCGAGCGCCACCTCGGCGCGGACCAGGTCCAGCACCGTCCGGGCCCGCTCGGCCGCGGTGAGCGCCGCGAGACGGCCCGCCCACTCGCCCCGGTCGGGCTCGGGCCCGAGGCCCCCGTGCTCCCCGGGCCCGCCGGTGGACGCCGTACCGAGCAACCGGGGGTCCGCGTCCGCCAGCAGATGCCGGGTGACCTTGCCGGACGCGGTGCGCGGAACGTGCTCGACGGCGTACACCTTCTCCGGCACCTTGAAGAAGGACAGCCGCGTCCGGCAGTGCTCGAACAGCGCCTGGACGTCGACGCCTTCGGGACCGGGCACCACGTACGCGACGGGCACCTCGCCGAGCACCTCGTGGGGCTCCCCGCCCACCGCCGCGTCGGCCACGCCCGGCGCCGTGCGCACCACGTCCTCGATCTCGACGGGGTGGATGTTCTCGCCGCCCCGGATGATCAGCTCCTTGAGACGGCCGGTCAGGGTCACCTGCCCGAGGGCGTCCCGGCGGGCCAGATCGCCCGTGCGGTACCAGCCGTCCCGCAGCACCTGCGCCGTGGCGTCGGGCTGCCCGTGGTAGCCCAGCATCAGGTTGGGGCCGCTGACCCAGACCTCGCCCTGCTCGCCGTCGGGCACCTCGGCGCCGGAACCGTTGTCCATCAGGCGGATGTCCACCCCTGGGACGGGCGGCCCGGCCGCCCCGGCGACCCGGTCGCCCGTCGGCCGGTTCGAGGTGATCGCGCCGGTCTCGGTCGATCCGTACTGGTCCACCAGCGGGACCCCGAACGCCTCCTCGAAACGGCTGCCGAGGGAGGCGCCGCTGGCCGAACCGGCGACGAACCCGAGCCGCAGCGAAGGCAGCCGGGTGTGCTCCTGGCGGGCACGGTCCAGCAGGTAGTGGTACGTCGTCGGCACCCCGGCGAGGAAGGTCACCCCGTCCTCGCGCAGGGCGTCCAGCACCTCGGAAGGGGCGAAGCCGCTCATCAGCCGGGCGCCGGCGCCCACGGCCACGACCGCCATGACGCACAGGTTCTGGCCCAGGCCGTGGAACAGCGGCATCGGCCACAGCAGTCGGTCGTCCTGCGTCATCCCGAGCACACCCACGTGGCAGGCCTCCACCAGCCACAGCGAGCTGCGCAGGGAGTAGAGCACCCCCTTGGGGCGGCCGGTGGTGCCCGAGGTGTAGAGCATCCAGGCCGGAGCGTCGAGCGGGCTCTCCTCGGGCGCCGGCCCGTCGTAGGGGGTGGCCGCGAGCGTCTCGTACGCGGTGATGTCGTACCCGGTGGTGTCCGAGGTGGTGTCGCACGCGGCGGTGTCGGAAGCAGTGGCGCCGGGGGAGTCGCCGGTGAGCACGATCGAGGGCCGGGACGGGCCGGACGCGGCCACCGCGCGCAGCAGCACGTCGAGCCGCGCCGGGTCGCACAGCACCACCGACGCCCCGGAGTCCCGCAGGAAGTGGACCAGTTCGGCCTCGGACGCCTGCGGATTCAGCGGCACGGTGATGCCGCCCGCCCGGATGACGGCGAGGCAGCTCTCCACCATCTCCACGCTGTTGCCCATGAGGACGGCGGCGCGGCCGCCCTTCTCCAGTCCCAGCGCGGCGAGCCGGCCGGCGAGCCGAGAGGTCCGCAGATCCAGTTCCCGGTAGCCGACGCCCCGCCGGGCGTCGGCGAAGGCCACCTTGTCCCCGATCCGGGCGGCGTGTCCGCCGAGCAGTTCGGACAGCGGACGGATCAGCGAAGGGGTCGTGTCAGGAGCCATGTCATCGCACCTCTCGGCTCTGTGTTCAGCGCTTGGTAGACGGTTGCGGTCGTGCCGTCAGCGGACGGCCAGCACGGTCCTGGTCGGGCAGGAGAACTCCAGGGAGCCGTCCGGCCCCGCGAGCACCCGCAGTGCCTCGCGCGCCTCGTCGGTCGCTTCGGCCACCCGCTCCGCGGGCACCAGGTCCCACTGCACGCGGGTGGTCACGGTCCTGGTCCACGCCAGGTAGTCGTCGATGGTCTCGAAGCGGGAGTCCGCCGGGACGTGGCGGATCCGTACATCGCTGAAGCCGGCGGTGAGGAAGGCGGCGGCCGTGGACTCCTCACCGGCCAGCGGGCCGCCGAGGCCCAGGACCACCTGCCACGGGTCGTCCACACCCTCGGGGAGGTACTTGGCGAGCACCCCGGAGAGGATCTCGGCGGACTCCCAGCCGGCGGCCAGCCTGCCGTTCTCGGTGGGGAAGGTGGTCGCGGCGAACCTGCCGCCGGGGCGCAGCGCCGCGGCGGCGCAGGACAGGGCCTTCTCCGCCTCGGGCAGCAGGAACAGGACCATCCCGGCGCTCGCCGCGTCGAACGGCTCGGCGAAGGCGAAGTCCTGGGCGTTGCCCAGCTCCGCGCGGGCCCGGCCGGCGACCCCGCGGGCCGTGATGTCGGCCGTGCAGGCGTCGACCATGCCCTGGGCCTGGTCGATGCCGAGCACGAAGCCCTCCGGGCCCACCGCGTGGGCGATCGGGAACAGGCAGGCGCCGCGCCCGCAGCCGATGTCGAGCACCCGTTCGCCCGGCGAGAGCTCCAGGGTGTCGGCGATCATCTTCCCCAGCGGGTGGAAGATCATCTGACCGGCGGACTCGTACTGCTCGGCGGCCTTGTCGTAAGCGTCCCTCACCAGCGAGGTGATGCGGAGGTCCTCGGTCATGACGCGCTCTCTTCCTGTTGTTCCGGGGTCGGCGGATTGTCGGATGTCACCGGCCGCACGATGCAGCCGAGACGGAATTCGGCACAATGCGTTTCGTCCGCCACGCGCCACCACAACTGGTCCGGGGTGGGCAGCATTTCGGACACGACGACTTCCCCTTCGGGAAGTCGCGCGATATCGATCACCGACAGCGGATCGGCGAAATCGACGTACAGCGGCTTGGGTTCGGCCGGATGCTTCACGTAGACGTGGCGCGGAATTCCCTGGGCGGCCCGCAGCCGCTGCACGGACAACCACTGGGCGACGGTGTCCGCGGCCTTCTCCGGAGCCCTTTCCGGAATGCTCAGCCGCCAGCGGGCACGCTGGACCACGACACCGTCCACCACGATCCTGGGGGTGTACGCGCCGAGGTCGACCGGCACCGGGACCAGCGCGGGCCTGGACACCGCGCGGTGCAGCGTCGACGACAGGTCACCGGGGTAGAGCAGCCGGCGCCGGCCGCCCACCACCACCGCGTCGGCCGAAGCGGGCACGACGGCGTCCGCGATCGGCACCACGTCGGCCCGGTCCTTGCCCGAGAGGCCGCTCAGTTCGATGGCGGCACCGGGGAGTTCGGGGGTCACATGGGCGCTGCGCCGGCGCGAGACGATGGTCGCGGCGGTCCCGGGCGGCACGGCTCGTGCCACCCGCTCGGTGAAGCCGGCCCACAGCCCGTCCGGGTCGCTGTGCAGTGGACGCTCCAGCCCCCCGAAGATCGAGCTGCAGTCGTCGTGCAGCTCCGAGAGCACCCAGTCGGCGGTGGCCGGGTCGGGGCCCGCCACCATCAGGTCGGGGCTGGGCAGGCACGCGTCGTCGGGGCCGTACGTCACGGTGTCCCACAGCGGCGCCAGCGCTTCGGCCAGTTCGCTGCCGCTCAGCTCCACGACCGGGGGGCGGCCGTCGGCCGTTCCCGCGGCCTCCACGGCCCGCCCGACCAGTCGGCGCAGCACCGCGTCCAGCCCGTCGCGGCGCGGTGAACGAGCGGGTACGTCCCGTGCGGCCAGTGCGGCGAGCGGAGCTGGGGCGCCCCCCAGTTCGGCGCGCAGGGCGTCGCGGGCGTCCTCCCTGGCCAGCAGCGCCGCGAGGAACACCAGCGGGAACACCGCCTCGGTGACCTCCCGGATGCGCTCCACGACCGGCGCCCCGAAGCCGACCCGCTCGCTCAGTGGACTCGACCTGTCCTCGTGGAACAGCTCGCGGTCGGCGTAGTGCCGTCCGCTGTCCTGCGAGACCCGACCGCCGTCCGCCGCGCGGGCCGCCCGCACGGCGAGGAGGTGCGCCGCCCGCTCGGGCCAGGGCGCCCGCGCGTACGTGTCGCGGACCTCCGCCAGGTTCACCGCCGTGTCCGTGGGGTGCTCGGCCGCGAGCCTGGTCAGCGCGTGCAGTTCGGTCGCCGGCAGCCGCCAGGGGGAGACGACCAGGGCCGGCCCGAGTGCCTTCACCAGCCCGGCGGCGTACGCGTCGTCAGCCCCCGCCCGGTACGGCGGCGGCACGGGGCCGGCGGCGCTGACGAGCGAGTCGAGCCGGCTCCCCGGCGCCGCGGCGGCGGCACTCCACAGCGCCAGCGCGGGCCCCGCGACCTTGAACCTGCGCCCGTCCACGGCCCGTTCCAGCACCGGGGACGAGCCGGGCCGGCGGAACAGCGGACTGGGCCACACGCGCTGCCGCGTCAGCGGCACCTCGCGGGCGGCCTGCTCCCGCAGCTCCTCCACCAGCCAGGCGCTCGCCTCCACCACGACCCTCTCGCGGCCGGGCGCGCCGACCAGCAGGGTCTCCTCCTGCTCCGGCGCCAGGCGGCCGAACAGCACCGGGCCGAAGAACGAGACGGTCTCGCACTTGGTGGCGAACCGGCGCAGATAGCGGTGCAGGGTGTCGACCCGGCGACGCAGGGTCTGCGGCAGGGCGCCGCCCTCGTCCCGCGCCTGCGCCCAGCCCGGGTGCGTCAGCGGCGGCGTCTCCAGGGCGGTGTGGTGGAACGAGGGGTTCGACACGAACACGGCGTGCCCGAAGTCCTCGCGGCCGGCGGCCCGTGCGGTGTGCAGCCGGGCCCGCAGCAGGGCCGCCTCCAGCTCGGCTCCGGCCGCGGCCAGCCGCTCGTCGAGCGCGGCGACCAGGGCGTTCCAGCGGGGCGCCCAGTCCGGCGCGCCGGTCGCCGCGAGGACCGCTGCGCACCGCTCGTCCAGGGGCGCGCCGTCGTCCACCAGCCGGCGGCAGCTCTGGAGGGCCCGCAGCGACCGCTGGCGCGGTTCGACCGTCCGTACGGCCTTCCGCAGCCCCGGCCACAGCGCGTCCAGGAAGTGCGTACGTTCGGCGGCGACAGCCTGCTCCGCCGCGAGCACCCCGGCGGCGGTGCCGAGCAGTTCCTCGGACGCGAGCCCGTCCAGGAGCCCGGAGGGGAAGCCGGTCGCGCGCAGCAGCGACCAGGGCATCATCTCGACCGAGAGTTCCCCGTTGCCCGCCCGCACGTTCCAGGTCAGTGACGCTGTCAGTGGATATTTCAGTGAATCTGTCAGTGAATCTGTCGGTGACGCCATGTCAATTCTCCAGACTGGTCTCGCTTTTCGTCGGAGACTCCGGTAGGAAGGAAAAGGCCAGGGAATTGTCCGGCCATCCGGCCGACGGAGATCCCGGTCATGCGGAGGGGAAAGAGAAGATGCGAATCTCGTCTCGGATCATGCGCGGTTGTCGCGAAAGCGTCGAACGCGCCGAACACGAACTGATCGCGCTGTCCAGGAGTATTCACGCCGAGCCGGAGACCGCGTTCAAGGAGCACCGCAGCGCCGCCAAGGTGAGCGGCCTGCTGCGGGACGAGGGGTTCGAGGTGGTGCCCGGCGCCGGCGGCCTGGACACCGCGTTCACCGCCCGCTACGGCAGCGGCCCGCTCACGGTCGGGCTGTGTGCGGAGTACGACGCGCTGCCGGGCCTCGGCCACGCCTGCGGCCACAACATCATCGCCGCCTCGTCGGTGGGCGCGGCCCTGGCGCTGAGGGACGTGGCCGACGACCTCGGCATCACCGTCATGGTGCTGGGCACCCCGGCCGAGGAGGAGGGCGGCGGCAAGATCGCCATGCTGGAGGCCGGCGTCTTCGACGAGGTGTCGATGGCGATGCTCGTCCACCCGGCCCCCGAGGACAACTGCGCTCCCCGCCCCCTCGCCCTGGTCGAGCTCGAAGTCCGCTACACCGGGCGGGAGTCGCACTCCGCACTCGCCCCGCACCTGGGCGTCAACGCCGCCGACGCCCTGACCGTGGCGGAGGTCGCCGTCGGCGTGGGCCGCCAGCACTTCGAGCCGCGGCAGCAGGTGCACGGCATCGTGACCCGGGGCGGCGAGGTGCCCAACGTGGTCCCCGCGCACACCAGCGCCCTGTACAACCTGCGGGCCGGCGACATGGAGTCCCTGGGGCGCCTCGAAGCACGCGTCAGGGCCTGCTTCGAGGGCGGCGCCGTCGCCACCGGCTGCACCCACGAGGTCCGCTCGACACCTGCGTACGCCGAACTGGCCCACGATCCGTTCCTGGTGGCGGCCTACCGGGCGGCGGCGACCGAACTGGGCCGCCCCCTGGTGTCCCCGGAGGAGGAGCGCGCGATGCCCACCGGCAGCACCGACATGGGCAACGTCAGCCGGGTCCTGCCCAGCGTGCACCCCAGCATCGGCATCGACAGCGGCGGTGCGGTCAACCACCAGCCGGAGTTCGCCCGGGCCTGCGTGGCCCCGGCCGCCGACCGGGCGCTGCTCCAGGCGTCCGTCGCGCTGGCCTGGACGGCGGTGCAGGCCGCCGAGGACGACCAGGCCCGGGAGCGGCTGCTCACGGCCCACGCGGCTCGTCGGGACGCGGGCCGCACTGCTCGTCTTGACGCGGGCCGCACGGCCGGCTGACCGCCGCCGTCCGGACCTGCCCGGCCGGGCAGGCCCGGACGCCCCGGCCGCGGCGGTGCTGCGGCAAAGGCCGCCCGGTGCCCCCGCGGGTGCGGGGCGTGCGGGGGTCACGGAAGCCGCACCACCGTCTCGCCCTCGGCGGTGTCGATGTGCACCGCCGAGATGCGGGGACCGGCCGCGGGGTCGACCAGGACGTCGAGCGCGGCGAGTCCGGGCCACCGGTCCGCCCAAGCCCGCTCCGGCTCCCGCGCCGGGCCCGTCTCAAGGCGCCGCAGCGCCTTCGGGCAGACCCGGTGCCCGGCCGCCTTG
Source organism: Kitasatospora sp. NPDC059803 (assembly GCF_042732255.1). Lineage (NCBI taxonomy): Bacteria > Bacillati > Actinomycetota > Actinomycetes > Kitasatosporales > Streptomycetaceae > Kitasatospora > Kitasatospora sp. NPDC059803. The sequence continues at coordinate 31,802 of NZ_JBHWIJ010000022.1, forward strand.
AGATCGCCCGGCACCCGTGCCGCGCGCGCCTGCGGGTCGCCGTAGCTCAGGAAGAACGGCAGCACCCGGCTGCGCCACGACAGGTCGAACGCCGCCTCCGCCCACGGCACGCTCCCTCCGTCGGCCCGGACGGACTCGCCGCGGAAGAGGTCCGGATCCGCTCCGGTGACCGTCTCCACCGCGCGTGCGGTGGACTCGATGTCGTCGGTCAGCGCCGCCCAGTTGAGGAAGTCCGGCCCGTCCGCCGTCCGTTCGAGGAACAGTCGGCCGAAGTCCTCGCCCGCCAGCCGCCGTTCGTCGTGGGTGACGAGCAGCTCCAGGTACTGCACGTCGGGCGTGTCGAAGGGCACCACCCAGCTCGCCGTGCCGTCCGGGTTGGGGCTGCCGTCGGTGATGCCGAACCCGTACTCGTCCCACAGCAGTTCGCGCAGCGGCTCGATGGTGCGCGCGCCGAGGATCACGTGGTCGATGCGCATCAGGAGGCACCGCCCAGGGCGTGCGAGGGGCACATGCTGTACGGCAGGGCCTCCCAGTCGTCGCCGACCAGGCCGGCCGCCATGCCCTTGCCGGTGGCGCGCGCCGAGAGCAGCCCGTGCCCGGCGTGGCCGGCCGACAGGAAGATCCGCTCGTGGCCGGGCAGCGCGCCCGCCAGCGGCCGTCCGGTGCCGGACACCGGGCGCAGTCCGGCGCGGAGTTCCACGGGCACCGAGTCCGCGAGCCCCGGCATGACGGTCGTGGCGAACCGCAGCAGGTTGGCGATGCCCTGGGTGGTCACGTGCTCGGCGAAGCCCGTGTCCTCCTCCGTCGCACCGACGATCACGTCGTCACCGACCCCGGGCGCGAGGTAGTAGGCGGAGGACAGGATGCAGTTCAGCTCCTCGTCGGTCCGCAGCACCGCCATCTGCCCGCGCTGCGGCCGGACTCCGGTCGCCTCGGCCAGGCCCTTGCCCGAGCTCCAGGCGCCGGCGGTGATCACCACCCGGTCCGCGCGGAGCGTTCCGTCGGAGGTCAGCACCGAGACGGCCGCGCCCTCCTCGCGTACTTCCCGGACCGTGACGCCCTGTTGCCAGTCGACGCCCCGGGCCAGGCACCGGCGCCGTACGGCGTCCAGGTAGCGGCGGCCGTCGATCATCAGCCCGTCCGGGTCGAGGAGGTAGCGCCTGCTGGTCGGCAGCTTGAGCCCGGGCGCGGCCTGCGCGAGGGCGTCGCCCTCCACCCAGTCGCCGACGCCGAGCCCGCTCAGCACGTCGCCGTGGGCCTCGACGTCCGTCTCGCGCAGGGCGCGCAGGATGGGCCTGGCCACGCTGAACGCGCCGTACTCCGGCTCCAGCCGGGCGACGTCGGCGTCCAGGTCCCGCTTGGCGGTCCGCAGCCAGTCGTAGAACTCCCGGTCGGTGAGGTAGCGCAGCGAGGGGACCGCCACCCCCGCCGCGCGGTTGGTCGAGTGCCCGGGTTCGGCGCCGGCGTCGAGCACCCGGACGGACGCCCCGCTGTCGCTCAACTCCTCGGCGAGGCAGGCGCCGACGATCCCTCCGCCGATGAGCGTGAAGTCAGGGGGTGATGACGGTGACGACGGCATGTCCTGCACCTTCCATTTCGGCCGCGCCGGCGAGTACCAGCGAGCGGGTGGTCACGTCGCTGTCGCTGTGGACAGCCATGGGTGGGCCGGCCAGGCCGCGGGCCTGGCGCAGCAGATGGACGGGTTTGCCCCGCAGGGCGAGGCGGAACCAGCCGCCGGGCCGGTCCGCGACCCTGGCCAGGCACTGGAGCCGGACGGTGCCGTCGCCGTGGTAGCGCTGGAGGCCTTCCACGCACCAGACGAGTTCCACCGCGTCCGGGGGCACCTCGGCCCGGGGCCCGTCGAGTTCGAGCCTGGCCAGCGGCGGCGGGCCGAACCCGCCGGTGTCGTGGTCCCACACGGCCCGGCCGCGCGCGATGCCCTCGGCGAGCGGGGGCGGCGGGCAGATCCGGCCGCCGTCGACCAGGACGGTGGGCAGCGCCGGGTCGCCCCGGTCGTCCAGCCCCGAAGCGCCCAGCGCCGAAGCGTCCAGCCCCGACCCGTTCAGCGCCGACCCGTTCAGCGCCGACCCGTTCAGCGCCGACCCGTCCAGCGCCGACCCGGGCGGCGCCGACGGCAGGTCGGTCAGGGTCAGCTGCGGCAGGATGCGCCGCCCCGCCAGCCGGGCGGCGGTCGCGCGCCCCCCGCGCGAGGTCAGCGAGAAGGCCGCACCGGCCACCAGCACCGACGCCGCGGACGGCCGCAGCAGCAGCGGCCGCTCGCGCCAGTCGTCCGGCGGGTCGGCCGGTACGAACGGCTCCGAGAGCGCCCCGAGTTCGTCCCAGGGCAGCGCCTCCACGAGCCCGGCCGGATCCCCGGGGCCGCTGGTGCCGAGCAGCACGGGACCGCCGGGGGTCTCGACGCGGGCCAGCAACTCGGCCCGCCGGGACACCGGCAGGCCGTCGCCGTCACGCCACTCGTGGATCTGCGCCACCGCGCTCTGGAGCCCGGCGACGGCCGACGCCGTCCGTTCGGCCGCCTCGGTGAGCAGCAGCCCGGTCTCCTTGCCCGCGTCCTGGTCCGCCGATCCGGCGACCCGCCGGGAGCCGGTGACCCGGCCCGTCGCGTCCCGTTCGAGGCGCAGGGTGTCGAGCGAGACGGTCAGCCGCGCCGCGCCGCGGGTGGGCGTGACGATTCCGGAGGCACGGATCCTGGTCTCAGCCACGGGCCACCGCCCGCAGCCCGACGAGCCCGGCCGGCAGCCGGAATCCGGCGTTGGCGAACGACACCGGCACCGGGTACTGCCCCAGCTTCCCGCAGCCCCCGGTGGCCCGCAGATAGGCGGCGACCCGGTGCTCGTAGGGCCGCAGACCCGCGAGCACCCGCGCTCCGTCACCGGTCACCGTCAGCGGGCCCAGCCGGGCGGTGCTGCCGTCGACGCGGTGCAGCAAGGAGAACGGGGCGTGGAAGACGAAGGCGCCCGAGGCGATGTTCATCATGTCCAGCCGCAGCCCGTACGGGGCGATCCAGTCGCCCGAGGGCGGCTCCGGCTCGGCCGCGGGCTCGATCAGGGCCACGGTGTGGGTCATCCGGGGGATCGCCGGGTGCCGGTAGCTCTGTTTGCGCCCGTGGCCCGTGCCGGGGCCGCCGCCGAGCAGGGCGGCGAGCGCCCGGTCGGTCATCGGCCGCCCCACCGTGCCCCGGTCGATCAGCCGCAGGGTGCGGCACGGGGTGCCCTCGTCGTCGAACGGACTGCGGTAGCCCGGCCCGTCGTGCGCACCGCCGTCGAGCACCGACAGCCACGCGGGTGCGACCCGCCGCCCGGCGCGCGCCCCGAGGTAGCTCGTCCCGGACGCGACCACGTCGGCCTCCATCGGGTGTCCGACGATCTCGTGGAAGAACGCCCCGGCGAGGCCGGGCAGCAGCACGAGGTCGGCGCCGTCCGGGAGTTCGGCGGCGAGCGGCAGTGCGAGGCGTTCGCGCACCGCCTCGGCCGTCCGCACGGCCGCGTCCCGCAGCCCGCCCGGGTCGGAGCCCGCAGGAGCGCACAGCAGCGACCGGGAGTGGACGGTGCCGTCGTCACCGGTCAGCCTGGTCTCCAGGGTCGTGACGATCCGCTCGGTGGTGGCGACGCGGTCCGCGCCGCCGGCGGCGACGTGCTGCTGGGCCACCCCCAGGGTCAGCTCCGCGCCGGTCTCGGCGGCGATCCCGGCGAGCTCGGCGCGCAGCTCGGGGGTCAGCTCGAACAGCGGCCGTTCCTGCACCTCGCGCAGCGCGTCGGCGGCCTCCGGGCCCGCTCCGGCGGCGCCAGAGGCCAGCAGGTCGTCGCCGTCGGCGAAGCGGTGCTCGGTGAAGCCCCGGTCGAGGTGCCGTTCGACGCTCATTCCGCGCACCGAGGTCCGCTCGGTGGAGACGGTGCCGTCCGGGAGCACGTCGGCCCGCATCCGCAGCGAGTGCTCGGCGAAGAGCGTGGTGTGCGTCATCGCGTGCTGCTCCCGTCGCTGTTGGTGCTGCCGTCGCTGTTCCTGCTGCCGCTGCTGCTGTCGTCGCTGCCGATGATCTGCATCCGCAGCTCGCTGGTGTAGCGCCGGCCTTCGCCGTCGCGCAGCCACAGCTCGTCCGGTCCCGGTGCCATCCGCTCCACGCCCAACTGCTCGGCACCGCGCGCCACATGGCTGATCAGGTCCGCCGCGAGCGGCGAGGCCAGGTCGATCAGGTACGGCTTGCGCTCATGGGCGCTGCGGCAGAAGACGAACCGCGTTCCGGTGTCCCGGGCCAGCCTGCGCAGCGCGAGGAACCGCGCCTCGGGCTCCGGTGCCGCGAGCGCCGCAGTGGGCACCTGCCACCGGGACCGCTGCAGGACGACCGATCCCAGGGCCACTTCGGGCTGTGCGTCCTCGGTGGTGAAGGTGGGGTGGAGCACCTGCGGATGCGAAAGGGCGGCGATCGGGGCGTACTTGACGAAGTCGCTCAGCGGGACGTACGCGCTGACCGCCTTGCCGTCCGGATCGTGCAGGGTGACGTCGTGCGGCCCGATGCGGACGGTGAGGTCCTCCGGCTTCAGCAGCTCCGGCTGGTCGTGGTCGGTCCAGGTCAGCGGGCGCATCGCGACCTCACGGCCGGGGAAGCGGTAGTAGCCCTTGTTGCGGCGCCCGAAGTCGAGGCCGACGACCGCGCCGTCCTGCGCCGCCGTCCAGGCGGCGGCGTCCGCGCCGAGCCGGTCCGGATCCGGGTGCATCGTGCCCAGCCAGCTGCGCACCAGCAGGTGGTGGTGGGCGCGGGAGAGGACGAGCGGGGCGTCCGCGCCGAGCCCGGCGGCCTCCGGCGCCGCGGGGCACAGGTCGATGACCGCGTACCGGTCGCCGTCCAGCGCCCCGGCCTCCTCGGTCAGCCGCTCGACCTCGGCCCGCCAGTCGGCGCCGGGGTAGACGGGGGCGTGGGCCGCCTGGAAGGTGCTGGTCGAGTCGGACCGGCTCGCGGCCGCTCGGGTCGCGTACGTGAGGAGGTCCAACTCCGTGGCCGGCGCCCCGGTTGGGCCCGTTTCTCCTGCGGCGCCGTCCGTGAAGGCGTCGCGCACTGCGGCCGCCGCGGCGCGCTGGGCGGCCTGCCCGTGCGCGGCGCACACCTCCAGTACGGGGGCGAGCTGCCGCTCCCAGTCGCCGACCAGCCCGGCTCCGAGGGTCAGCGCGAAGGGTGACGCGCACTCCTCGAAGAACACGGCGCGGTCGGCGTACGCCGCACCGGCGCCCCGCCTGGCCGGCCTGCCGGTGAACTCGGTGAACCGCTCCTCCAGGGCGGCGACGGCGGCCGCCTTGCGCTCCAGCGGCGCCTGCGCCAACTCGTCGATGAGGGAGGCGAGTTCAGCTACCCGGTCGAGCCACAGCTCGCGGGCCGGTGAGGCGGGCAGCGCGGAGAGCTGGTCCCGCAGCGTCGCGAGGGGCTCCAGGTCGTAGTCGCCGCCGCCGAGGCCGATGGTGACGGCCTCCTCGGCCACCAGCCGCATCAGCGTCCTGGCCACGTCGCGGGCCGGCTGCCCGGCGGCGCGCACCACGTCGCGGAACACCGTTCCGTCCGGGGCCACGAGCGGCAGCAGCGGCTCCCGCGCCGCGTCACCCCGGCCGGTGGAGTGGAACGCGAGATGCGGAAGGACCCTGGGGTCCCGGGCGATCGCCGTGGCCAGCGCACGCGCCGCCCAGTGCGAGAAGAACACCCGGCGGACGCGGGGCACGTCGTCGCGCAGCACGGCACCCTCGCCCTCGCCCACCGTGCCGTACGCCATGGGCCCGAAGAAGCTCACCGTCTCGTTCTTCGCGCAGAACCGCTGCACGTACGTGAACATCTGCCGGCGCACCCGGCGCCAGCGCGAGGTCAGCGGGCCTTCGTACGCCAGCAGCGGGAGCAGCATGTTGCGGTACGCGTCCGGGTTGGACAGGAACACGGCCTCGGAGACCCCCGGATCCGCCAGCAGATCCCGCAGCCGCTTTCCGGCCTCGTCGTCGGCCTGCCGGCAGGCGAGCGCGTAGCGTTCCCAGGCGTCGGCCCAGGCGCTCACCGCCCGGCTCCACTGCGGCCCGCCGGACGACGCCGGCAGCTGCCGCGCCCGTCCGCGCAGCACGTCGGAGCGCAGCGACTCGGCGCGGGGCCCGCTGAACTGCGTCTCCACCAACTCCAGGACGGTCCGCTCGCGGTCGAGCAGCTCGTCCGCGAGTTCCAGCAGGGAGTGGGGCGCGCCCAGCTCCTCCAGCCAGTCGAACGGCATTCCCGCATGGCGCAGGATGAACTCCCGCCCGATGCGCCACTGTCGGCTCACTGGCTCCTCCGCATCACACCGGCCTGGACCAGCCGGTCGGTCAGTTTCCTTCGGGCACCATCGCTGATCCGGTCCAGGACGGCGGTGTCGCCGGACGAGAGCCGCTCCACGACCGGCGTCAGCTTCGGATGCAGCCGGAACGCGCTGCCCGTCCGCAGGTTCACCACGAATGAACCCGGGCCCTGGCCGTCCGGGCCGGGCCCCTCCCCGGCGACGACGGCGGCCGACGGCTCCCACACCGCCGTCCCGTCCGGTGCGGCGAGCACGCAGCAGGCGAACCGGCCGGGGAACAGGTCGGCCACGGCGCCGAGTTCGGCGTTGAGTGCGCCGATCGCCGCGGTGCGCGCCGTTTCGTCGAGTGTCCCGGGCCCGCTGAACCGGTCCCAGCGGGGCAGGTCGTTGCCCGGGGTCGTGTGCCGGATCAGCGGCACGCCGCCCCAGGCCTGCGGTGCCGCGCCGCCCCGGGCCGTCGGCAGCCGGAACGGGCTGAGCCCCGCGAGCCGGGGCCCCGGCCCGGACAGCAGGCTCCGCGCCGTGCCGGCCGTCTCCTCGGCACTCACCCCGGGCGCCCCGACGAGCAGTTCGACCCGGAGCAGGGCCCCGTCCACCGCGTCCAGGACGGTCCGCAGATCGGTACGGCGGCCGTCCGCCCCCGTCACCTCGGCCCAGGACTCCAGCCGTGCCACGGTCAGCGCCGCGCCCCGGCACTCGCGCCACGCCTCGGCGGGCAGCGCCGCCGCCTCGTCCGGGGCCAGCCAGCCCGCCCAGGGGGCGCCGGCCGGCCAGTCGGCCGCGCGGCGGACCCAGCGGGCCGGCGTGCCGTCCCCCGACCACTCCTTGCCCAGCCGCCAGGCCGGAGCCCAGTCGTCGAAGCCCGCCGCCGCCGAGAACGGGGCGAGCGCGCGCAGCGCCTTCCGGTGCGCGGTGGCGAAACGCCCGCACAGCACGACCCGTGCGGGGCCGAGCGCCTCCAGGAGCACCGCGGCCGCCGGGAGTTGCTGGTCGGTCTCGATCACCAGGTGCACCCGCCCGTCCGGGGCCGCCGTACGAGTCCACCGCGCCTCGGGCCCCAGCAGCTCGGTCCGCTGCGCGGCCAGCACCACGTCGGCCCCGCACTCGGTGGTGCCGCCGACGAGTTCCACGTCGTCCGCGGCCAGCCGCAGGGCCGGATCGGCCTCGCCCGCCAGCCGCAGCGCCATGCCCATGGCCCGCAGCCGGCCCGCGGCCTGGCCGCCCCGCGCGGTGATCAGTGCGGCGGCCCGCGCGAACAGCGCCCTGGTCCGGTTCTCCGCGGGGTCGGCCCCGCCGCGCCTGCCGAGGTCGTAGTCGTCGGCCAGCGCGGCGAGTGCCCCGGTGTCCGCGAGGCGTGCGACGAAGTGCGCGTTCACGTCGATCAGTTGGTCGTCCGGCCCGAGCTCCGGTTCCAGAGTCGGATCGAACAGGGGAGGGAGCACCACCCGGCGCGTCACCGCTCACCACCGCCCCGCAGATACACACAGCGCAGCTCGGAGGCGAAGCGCAGCTCGCCGTCCCGCAGCCAGGCGTCCTCGGGTGCGGGCAGCGTCTCGGACAGCAGGAGCTGTTCCGCCGTGCCCGCCAGCCGGGCCATGCCCTTGAGGAGTTCGGGGCTCGCGGTGTCCACGTACACCGGTTTGCGTTCGGCCGGTGACTTCGCGAAGAAGCGGTCGGGCAGGCCCCGTTCCCGGAGCAGCCGGGCCGTGGCGAGCAGCCGCTCGGCGTCGCGCTGGCTGCCGTGCGCCTCCAGCAGCGCCGCGCTCGGCAGCGCCCAACGCCGCCGCGAGAACACCACGTTGCCCCAGCGCAGCCGCGGCACGTGCGGCAGGTCCGGCAGCACCGGGCGGCGGATCCGGGGCAGTGCCAGCGCGGTGTGCACGGCGGTGTCGAGCTCGCCGTTGTGGAACAGCAGGCTCCGGCCGGGGTGGGTGTCGCCGCGCAGGACGACCCGTTCGCCGTCGCTCTCCAGCCACAGCTGGTCCAGGCCGATCCGCTCCCGGTCCGGGCCGGCGATGCCGCCCAGTTCGAGCACCACCCCGGGGAACTCCAGCGGCGGCAGCCCGGTCGTACGACGGGAGATCACATTGACGGCCACCTGGTCGCCCAGCGCCCTGCGCACCCCGGCGTCCCGCTCGGCGAGCAGCGCCGCGGCGTCCGGATGGAACTGCAGCGCCCACGGGGTGAGCAGCGCCGCGTCGTGGATGTCGCCGAGTATGAGCGGGGTCACCCCCGGCTCGTATCCGGCCAGGTCGGGAGCCGCGATCAGGACGTCGATGGAGCACAGCACCGGGGCGGCGGGCGGTGGCGGCGCGGCGAGCAGCCCCGCCACGTCGAGTTCGGCCCGGTCCGCGCCTTCGGCCCCGATCACCCGGCTCAGCTCGGCGCCGAGCTCTCCGCCCGGCTCGATGGCGAGGTCCGCGCACTCCCGCAGCGCCCGCAGCAGCGGGATGCGTCCCGCTCCCAGCCGGGCCGCGACCGCCCGGTTGGTGCGTACGCGGGTCGCCTCGGCCTCGTGGGCCAGCAGGTCGAGCACCGGCGCGACGGCGTCGCACATGTCGCGGGCCAGCGGTCCGCGGACCTCCAGCCGGGCTGTGCCGACGGCGGCCTCGTGGATGATGACCCGGTCGTTGTAGAAGCGGCCGCGTTCCGCCGAGCGGTCGGCGACGGGCAGCAGCGCCTCCAGTTCGGCCTGGACGGTCAGCTTCCGCTCGGGCGGCGCCGACGGGTAGCCGTCGAGCAGTGCGAGCACCTTCACCAGCAGGGCCCGCACCCCGGCCGCGCGGGCGGCCGTTTCGGTGTCCGAGGCGTCGATGCGTTCCAGGGTCCAGCGCAGCGGGTCGACCACGGTCGCCGGCGGGCACAGGGTGTGCGTCAGCGTCCCCTTCGCCACGGCGGCCGCGAACGCCTCCACCGCCTCCAGGGCGCCGGCACCGCACCCGGACGCGATCCGGGCCACCGTCCGTACGCCGTCGGCCTCCCGCAGCAGCGCCGCGCCGACGCCCGTGCCGCGGGGCGGCCCCGTCATCGTCTTGCGCACCGGCGCCAGCCGCTCGGCCAGCGCCGGATCGCCCAGCAGCAGGCCTTGCACGGCGTCGTTGACCCGGGCCGCGGTGTGCGCCTGGCGGACCGGGATCGCGGTGTGGCCCTCCCAGTCCAGCGCCGTGGCGGCGTCGGAGCCGGGGCTGAGCCTGCCGTAGTTGATGGGCCCGAAGAAGCTCATCGTCTCGCTCTTGGACGCCAGCCGCTGTGCGTAGGAGGCGAGTTGGCGCCGGATCCGGCCGCCGGCCGCACCCCGTGCGAGATCGCGGTGGACGGCGGGGGACGAGCAGACGATGGCGTCGTTGACCCGCGGATCGGTGCGGACGGCGGCGAGCGCCTCGTCGACCGCCGCCGTGTCGGCCTCGACGGTGGCGGCGAGCCGCTCCCGCACCGCGCTCACCTGCTCCGCCGCGGCGTTCCACTCGGCCAGCCAGTCGGCGGGCAGGTTGTCCGACGCGGGCAGCGGCCGCAGACCGCGCAACTTGGCCTGCTGGCCCCGGGACAGCCGCCCCGCCGGGTGCAGCCGTGACGCCACGTCGGCCGACCGGGCCTCCAGGGCGAACAGCTCCTCGATGAGCAGACGGGTCCGTTCACAGGCCAGTCGCTCGACCATCTGCCAGGGGAACCCGGCGCTGCGCAGGACGACCGTGGGCAGCAGCTCCCAGCCGTGCCGCCGCGCCGTCGATTCCTGTGGCGACAGGTCGGATCGGTCGGATCGGTGGGTCATGACGACGCTCGCTTCATGGCGATCCGGAACTCCGAGGTCACGGGGGCCCCGCCGTGGCGCAGCCACAGCGCGTCCGGGGCCGGCCTCATCTCGGCCAGCGACACCGTCGCGCTGTCACCGGCCAGCACCATCGCCACCAGTGCGTCGACGGCCAGCGGACTGTCCAGGTCGATCCCGACCGGTTTCGGCTCGTGCGCGAGGGAGGCGAAGCAGAACCGGGGCACTCCGTGCCGGGCCCGCAGCGACTGGACGGCGAGGAAGGCGGCGGCGGGGTCGCGTGCCGCGTCGACCCCGAGGTCGGCACGGTCGAACCACCAGCGGGCCCGCTGCACGAGCAGGTCGCCGACCACGATCCTCGGCGCGAAGTCCCCGATCCGCACCAGCGGCAGCCCCACTCCGGGTGCGGCGAAGGCCCGCAGGTGCACATGGTCGTCCTCGCCGGCGTACAGGGTCAGTTCACCGTCCGGGGTGCGCAGCCGGGGCGTGCCGTCCACCAGGGCGACGGTCAGATCGGTCAGCGGCACGGTCCGCTCCCGGTCGTCGGTGGCCACCGAGGTGATCTCGATGAAGCGGCCCGGGAACCAGTCGGCCACCAGGCCCTTGTGGCGCCTGCGGCGGATCACCGTGGCCAGCCGCTCGGGGCCGCCCCACGGTTCGAGACCCGCCTCGAAGTCGCTCAGCATCCGGTCCTGTTCGTCGCTGAACAGCCCCTGTGAACCCCAGGCGAAGACGTACGGGTGAAGCTCGCCCAGCACCAGCAGCTCGCCGCCGTCCTCCCGGTTCTCCAGCATCAGATCCGGGCTGACGAAACGGGGCCGGCCGGGCTCGGGCGCGAACCCCGCGAGCTCGGCGGGGGAGAGCCGGGCCTCCTGGCCCTGCACGGCGGACTCCACCAGCGCCGCGTAGTCCCGCTTGAACCCGATCAGCGGCCCGGCGAGCCGGTCCAGACCGCCCGCCTCGACGGAGGCGCGCATCCGGCGGATCAGCTCGTCGTACGGCATGGCGCCGCCGCCCGCCTCACGCAGGATCCCCGCGCACAGCTCGGCCGCCGCGTGCTGCTGGAGCTCGCCGTAGCGGGCGGCCACGTCCAGCACCGGGCTGAGCTCGGACTCCCAGCGCCCGGCCACGTCGCCACCGACCACCACCGGGCTCTGGTCGCCCTTGGCGTCCAGGGACACCACCAGCCGGTCCGCGTACATCCGGCCGCCGGCGCGACGTGCGTCGACCTCGGTGAGCCGGGTGAAGCACTCCTCGACGCGCTCGAGCGCGACCGCCCGGGCACGGTGGCCGTCGGCCGCCGCGTAGGCGTCGCCCAGGTCGCGCAGTTCCCGCAGCCGTGCCGGCCAGGCGGTGTCCTGCGCGTAGCGGTCGGCCCAGGAGACCAGCCAGTCCAGCGGCCGTGCCGCGGTGGACGGCGGCTCGGGCCAGAGCCGGACGGCCCCCGCCTGCCGCAGCCGGTCCAGGACCCGGCGCGTCTGCGCGAGGTCGAGTCCTGCCAGCGCCGCCAGTTCGGCGGGGGAACGCCGCCCGTCGACGGCCTCGGCGAGCTGCCACCGCACCCCGGACAGGGTGATCCGGCGGCCGTCGGCGGACTGGATCGTCCCCGACCCCGGTGCCCCGCCTGGTGTCCCGCCCGGCACCTCGCCCGGTGTCCGGCGGCAGGACGGTATCCAGGCCACCGGCGGGCGGTCCCGCACCTGCGGGTCCGTGCCGATGAGCTTGGCCAGCTCGCACACGGCCCAGAACGCGGTCTGCGCCTCCAGGAGGTGGTAGCCGCAGGCCGTCTCGGGGCCGAGGACGGTGCCCTCGGCGCCACGGTCGACCCGGCCGTGCACCAGCGGACCGAAGAAGCTGGTCGTCTCGTTCTTCGCGCCGAGCCGCTGGCCGTACAGGTAGACGCGGCGGTAGAAGGACCGGTCCTTGGCGCGGTTGCGGCCTGTCGTACTGTCCTGCTGCTGCCAGCCGTCGACCCAGCGCACCGCCTCGGTGTGGAAGGACGGCGACAGCTGGAGCAGTGCGTCGCACACCCGCTCGTCGCGGAGCACGTCGCGGACCCGCTCCGGCCGCCGCAGCACCTCCTCACCCAGGGCGGTGGTCAGCCGCTCGCCCGCCTGCTGCTGAGCGGAGTGCGCCGCGCGGTAGCCGTCGACCGCCGATGCCACCGCCGATGCCACCGCCGATGCCACGTCGCCGCCGCGCGGGTCGTGCTCCACCGGCAGCCGGCGGCCCACCCGGCCGCGCAGCTTCGACAGTTCGCGCAGTCCGGCCCGGTCCCGCTCGCGGTCGGCGCCGGTGACGACCTTGGCGATCGCCTCCTGGAGCCGGGCGCGGCTCTGCTCGAACCGCGCCACCGCCTCCCGGTACTCCGCGGCCGCGGCACCCGCCGGCCCGTCACCGAGAGCGGTCAGCAGGCCGATGCCGAAGCCCGCCCTGCGCAGCAGCAGCCGATCGTAGAGCTGCCACCTGGCCCGCTGTCCCGTCTCCCCCTGGGTCGCATGGTCCGTCATGGCCTCAGTCCTGAAAGTTGATCAGGTCGAACGGGCGGTTGAGCTTGGTCCGCGGCTTGGGCAGCAGCCCTTGCAGGTCACCGCCGTCGGCGACGGCCTTGGCGAGGGCGTCCGCCGCACCGGGACGGGTGAGGCTCAGCGGCGCCATGGCCGCCACCGACCCGGCCGCGGTCACGGAGCCGGTCGTCATCACCCGACCCGCCTGGGCCAGCGCGATGCGGTACGGGTCGCCCAGCAGCCGCGCCGCGGCCTCGGCGCGCTCGTACTGCTCGGCGCCCGTCCTCGCGTCACCGCCGGAGGCGTGCAGCATGCCCAGTTCGAGGCGCACCTCGGTCTCGTGGAAGCGGTCACCCAGCTCGGCCGCGTTCACCAGCGTGGTGTCCAGGTCCGCCAGGGCGGCGTCCCGCTCGCCGACGAGCAGCCGCAGCCCGGCGCTGCGGTACGCGTGGTGCTTGCGGAAGCCCGCGTTCGACGAGCCGGCGGCCTGCTTGAACTTCTCCCAGGTCGCCAGGGCCGAGGCGTGCTTGCCCGCCTTCTCCTGGAGCACGCTGATGTTCGAGTACAGGTTGATCCGCAGATGCGCGGCACTGGCGTCGGTCAGACCCGCCATGCAGGCCAGCGCCTGCTTCTCGTGCTCGAAGGCCGCCCCGAGACGCCGCTCCGCGAACAGGGTCAGCCCGCGCAGGTTGTGCAGCCAGCCGCGCTCGCGGCGTACGCTCTCGGGCTCGCCCGGACGTTCCCCGACGACCTCGAAGCCCTGCTCGACCTCGGCGACCGCCTCCGCCAGCCGGTTCTTGCGCTTGGACAGGGTGAGCGCGGAGTACAGGTGCGACTGGGCACGCAGCTCCGGGGACAGGCCGGCGGCGTCCTCCCGGATGGCCCGGAAGCAGGCGAGGGCCGTGTCCTGGTCCCCGCGGAAGCCCGCCTGGATGCCGAGCACCTTGAGCAGGAAACCGCGTACGTCGGCGGTGCCGCGCAGGATCGCCGTCTCGAACTCGATGGCGTGGACGAGCTCCTCCTCGCGCTCCGCCTCGGCGAGCAGCCCGGGTACGCCCGACTCGGGGATGCCGGCGAGCAGCCCGATCGCCTCGTCGGCGACGACCGCCATGCCCTCCCAGTTCGTGGAGAAGAACGCCCGGCGGCAGTAGGCCAGTGCGGCGGCCACCCGGTCCACGGCGGAGCCCTCGGAGTCCCTCGCCCGCAGGAACAGTTCGCCCTCCTCGGACACCGGCTCGAATCCGGCGTCGGGAGCCGTACCCAGGTCCACGGCCAGGTCGCCCTCGGTGACCGGCAGCCCCATGCGGCGCAGACAGCGCACCCGCTCCCCGCGGTAGTCGGCGTACCGGCCGACCGGCTCGCGCACGGAGGTCGGCGCGTCCAGCAGCAGTTCGGCGCCCTCGACGAGCTGCGCGTGCTCGAAGGCCCGCATGAAGCCGCGCAGCGAGGACAGGTCGGTGCCGCCCATCCCACTGAGCAGCAGGGGCCTGCCCAACTGCGCGGTGCCCGTGCACAGGGCGGTCGCGGCCACCGTCAGCACGCGGTAGACCTGCTCGCTCTCCCGGTGCAGCCGCCGCTCGGACGGCGCGAGCGCGATCTCCTCCAGCGGCGCGGTGCCGGGCGCGGTCTCGGCGGGGAAGAGCTCCGCCCATTCGGACGGGTGCCCGGCCGCGAGCCCGGTGAAGTCGGCGCCCTCGGCGCGCAGGGCGTCGATGCCCGCCCGCAGCCCGCTGTACGAGGCGGCCGGGCCGGTGTTCACGTCGACCAGGACGGAGGCGGTGGATGCGCGGCTCACCTCGGCCGCCCGCGTCACCATCGCGAGGGCTCGGTGGTGGCGAGGGCGAGCGGCGCGATCTTGTTCTCGACCTCGTCGAGGTCGAAGTCGACGTCGTCCAGCTCGTCCAGCGCGTCCAGTTCGGTGTCCTCGGCGGTTTCGGCCCCGGCGGTTTCCGCTTGGGGGGCTTCCGTCCCCTCGGCGGTCTGCTCGGGCTCTGTGGACTTCGCGGTGTCTTCCATGGCGCGCTCCATTCGGAATCACGGTCGGACGTGGGAATGCGGATGCGAAGGATCCGGCGTCAGGGCAGCCGGAACCAAAGGCGTGGGCGGGAATCGTGACGGCGGACGTACGGGGGACGTACGGTGGGCGGCCGCGGTGGGCGGCAGGCCCCGGGCGCTCAGCCGACCGGTGTGCGCATCCGGGCGAACTCGACCACTTGCCGTCCGACGGTGGCCAGTTGCGCGGTGAGATGCGGGTCGTCGGTGCTGTCGTCGGTGCTGTCGTCGGACGCCAGGGTGACGCTCTCCGTGTTGATGGCCACTCCCAGGGGAGTGGGCCAGCCCCTCAGGGCGTGCACGACGGAGCGCAGCCCCGCCAGCGTCGAAGCGGCCTGCGCCCCGCGCGCGGTGACGACACAGCCGACGGCGCGGCCGTGCAGATACGGGCGCGCGTCCTCGCGCAGGTCCTCCAGGTAGTCGAGGGCGTTCTTCACCAGACCGGAAACGCCCCCGTGGTACGCGGGCGTGCCGATCACCAGGCCGTCGGCGAGGGCGACGGCCTCGACCAGCCGCCGGGCCGCCGGGGTGCGCAGTGACTCCCCCGGTGTGTAGAGCGGCAGTTGAAGTTCCTCGGCACCCAGCAGCAGGGTCCGGGCCCCCGCCGAAGCGGAGGCCGCGAGTACCGCCCGGACCGCCCGTTCCGTCGAGGAACCGGAGCGGACGGTGCCCCCGATGCCGACGATCAGGGGCCCGGCATCGGCTGGGGCACCAACACCGGGATTCTCCACCGAAAGAACGGAACCCTGGTTCGTCTCCAGCACGGTTACCCCAATCTCCTTGACCGGTCGCGGTTTTCGGAGTCTAGACAGGGCGGTTATGCGCTGGTTATGAGCTGGTTATGCGTGGGTTATGCATTGGTTACGCGTGGGCCGGAAGTCTGGTCCACTGTCCGGGCGGACGCGTCCTGGGTGCGCAGAACCCGCTCCAGAAGCCGCTGGGTGTCAGGGCTGACATCGATGTCCAGACCATCCGACATCCGGGCCCGGCACAGCTTGTACCAGGACCTGGCCTGCCCTAACTGGCCCAGGTCGCCGTGAACTTGGATCAGAGTCCGGTAGACGTCCTCCTGGTACGGGTCGATGTCCAGCGTGCGGCGGCACATGTCGATGACCTTCGGCAGCTCGCCCCGGTCCAGTGCCTCCTGGAGGAGGAAGTCCGCCGCTCCCAGCGCGAGGGACCGTACCCAGTCCCGCTGCTCCCTGGCCCAGTCGGCGGTCTCACCGGGCAGGAAGTCCCCGGTGTGAAGATCCAGCGCCCTGCGGTAGTACTCCGCGGCCGCGCGCGGATCACTTCGGGCCGCCGCCCGGTGCCCTTCGTTGCACAGCCGCTCCAACTCCTCGAAGTCCAGCCAGGCGTCGTGGAGTTTGAGGGAGTACCCGTACTCGCTGCAGACGATCTCCGCGGCCGGCTGCTCCTCCGCGGCCTGCTGCCCGCTGAGTATCTGGTGCACCGCGTGCTTGGCGACCTTGAGCGAGCTGGAGCCCGCCGCCCGGGTGCGGTCGGGCCACAGCGCGGCGTGCAGTTCGTCGCGGTCGACCGTGCGGCCCCGGTTGATGAGGAGGTAAAGGAACAGTGTGCGCGCCTTGCCGGCCCGCCAGCGTCTGACCGGGAGTCCCCCCAAGTCCAGTGAAAAGCCGCCGAGGCAGCGTACGACGGCAAGCGTGGAAATCTCGGTCATGTGGAAACCCTCCTTCTTCGTGGGGGTAACAGGATGCGAACGCGCTGGCGCGGTCGGTCGGTTCAGGCCTGTGGGGGAGGCAACCCGGTCGACCGGTGGTACGACCGGGGTGAGGGCCGGTCGTCTTATCTGTGTTGACGTACGGGAACGGCGTGGCCGTTCGGAGAATGCCGGTCAGACGGACGGCGGGAAGCGGAGTCTCCGGTTCTGTCCGGCTCGCATCCGTGTCCCGGCCTCGGCTGTGACGCGACGGCTCGGCGATCGCCTCCGCCCGGGTCGGTGGTCGACCCCGGAAGCCCTCGTCTCACCAGAAGATGCTGATGGTGCACTCGCTCACGGCGAGCCGTCGCGGCATCCTGGAGGGGCCCTCATGCAACTCGGCCTGTTTTCCCCGAACTTCGGCGCACTTTCCGGCCTCGTCGATCGGCGACTTCACGAAGTCGATTCCGAGAAGGCGCCGCACATCACCACACCCGGGTCGGTGTACGCACGATCGGTGTGCTGATTCCGCTGACACGTCCCACCCCATGACGGCGGCGGCGGAGGCCCGGGCCGGTGTGACGAGCGTGAGCCCGACGGTCGCCCCAGCGGCGGCGACCAGGGTCCCAAGTGGCTTGCGCGGCATGATGTACGTTCTCCAGAGTTGCCTGCCAGGCACCGTCCGGCCGCCCGAGTCAGGAAGATCAGTAATGACTCTGGCTTCTCCGAATAAACAAGCAATGAACAGCAGATACGGCCCCGGCACCCGCTCGTTTCGGCTCTCCGGGTAGACGAACTACGACGCCCGAAAGTTGAATCAAATCCACCTACCGCTCGTCCCCACAGGATCACTCAGCGCCAGGCACCGCCCGTCACACTTCCGCGCCGCACCCAGAGGATGAAACCTCGCCAGAGTCCACCCCGGCACCCGCATGCCGAAGCGGCCCACACCCGCCCGACATGCCTCCGACACCGCCCACCCCACCGCCGGTGGCACGTCCCCAACCGGACGGCGCTGGTGGGGCGGGCGTACGCGTTCGGCGTCCTCGTGGCGGACGTGTGGCCGCCGGCGCCTGCCCGCCGCACGCGACGGCCGTCAACCGGCCCGGCGCAGGTGTCGGGGCCCGGCCGGGCGGGGTTTCGGACAGCGTCGGCGGCGCCGACAGCACGGACCGCTCTCGCCGATCGCGGTCAACGGCAGGACCATCACGACTACTGCGGACGGCTGTTCGTCCACCTCCCCGGCGGCCGGCGTCTCGCGACGGCTCCCGTCCGGCTGATCGAGCCCGCTGCCGGGAACGGCTCGCGCGGCACGGAGAAACCATTCCAATCGCGAGGTCCCCAGGCCGAGCGCCTCCGCGAGCTGCTGGACGGAGCGGCGCTGTGGTCGGCGCACCCGGCCCCGCTCGATGTCGCTGATCGTCCTCACACTGACCTGGGAACGCCGGGCGAGTTCCTCATGCGTGAATCCCACTTCATGACGAAGCGTCTTCAGCATGCCCCCGAATGCCGAATCCCCTTGTTGTGCCTTCGACACGTCACCCCCAGAATCTTGGCGCGTGGGAGCGCTCCCACACCCATCGGGAGCGTAGCAGCACCTCATGCCCAGGTCAGCCGCGACACGCGGCAGTGGCTCATACCGGAACAACGGAACGTGACGGCCGTTCAGTTCGAAGCCGTCCGAGGCCGTCAGGCCGAGGCGCGGACCGTCAGTTCGGTCGGAAGGATCACCTGGCGACGCGGCCGCCCGGGTTCGGCGATCTCCTCGAGCAGCAGCTGAACCATCAACCGCCCCATCGCCTCGGTCGGTTGGCGAACACTGGTGAGGGGCGGCTCGGTGCTACGGGCGATGACGGAGTCGTCGAAGCCGACGACGGCCACGTCTCCCGGCACGCGCCGCCCGGCCTCGCGCAGTGCCCGGAACGCGCCCACGGCCATCAGGTCGGAGGCGCAGAACACGGCATCGAGGGTGGGCATTTCGGCCAGGAGCTCGCACATCGCCGCGTAGCCGCCCGCCTCGGTGAAGTCGCCGTGGGCGACGAGCGCGTCCTCCGGGGCGAGGCCGGCCTCCGTGAGCGCCTCCCGGTACCCCGCCAGGCGTGCCCCGGCCGCCTCCATGGCGAGCGGCCCCGTGATGGTGGCCACTCTGGTGCGGCCGCGCCCGACCAGGTGCCGGACGGCCGCCCGGGCCCCGCCGGCGTTGTCGGCGTGGACGTAGCTCAGCGATTCGCGCTCGGACCGGCGACCGCCCAGTACGGCCGGCATCCCGAGCTGTTCGAGCAGGTCGGGCAACAGGTCGTCCTGGCGCACCGAGACCAGGAGCACCCCGTCGACCCGGCGCGCGGTGAGGTAGCGCGTCAGACGCTCGCGCTCGTCCTCGTTGCGGACCAGGGTCAGCAGCAACTGAAGGTCGGTCGACGCGAGTTCGTCGGAGATCCCGGTGATGACGTCCGCGAAGTACGGCTCCGACCTCAGCCGCGCCAGGCTCTCCGGGACGACCAGGGCGACGACGTCGGTGCGCGAGGTCACCAGGGACCGTGCCGCCTGGTTGGGTACGTAGCCGAGCTCGGCGACGGCGTGCTCCACGGCCTCCCTCGCCCTGGCGCTCACCTTGGGCGAACCGTTGATGACCCGGGACACCGTTCCCCGGCTGACTCCCGCGCGGGCGGCCACGTCCTCCACCGTCGGTCGCGCGGCAGACCGGGCCCTTCCGGGGCCCGGCCTGTCAGTTCGGGTCATGATCACACTCCGGTGTGGCTCACTCTCGGGAGTGGCCATCCTACACGGCGTGAGAGCGCTCCCACCGGCGCTTCCACCGGCGCTTCCACGGGCGCTCCCACGGGCGCTCCCACGGGCTCGGCCCGGGGGCCGGCGGGGGGCGGCGCGCCCGCCCGCGCCGCGCCCCCGCGGGACACCGGCGGCCCCCCGCGCGGCCGCCC
>NZ_JBHWIJ010000023.1:0-22984 GCF_042732255.1 Kitasatospora sp. NPDC059803
GCTCTGGCTGGCGGCCGCCGCGCTGGTCCGGTCCGCCGAGGAGGGCGGCTCGGTGGTCGTGGTCGCCGAGCCGTGGGGGGGGGCCGGGGAGGCGCGGGTCCCCGGGGGGCCCCCGGGGCCCCCCCGGGTGCCCCGGGGGGGCCCCCGTCGCGCTTGGCTTCGCGACCACCGCCACATAGTGTCAGTGGCTGTTGGCCGCCCGGCCCGGTCGGTACAGGAGACCCGGCCGGCACAGGAGACAGGCGAATCGGCGAGGCAATGACGCAAGCGGCGCTCACGCACCCCCCGGCGGTCCAGGCCTCGGCCCCCGCCGCCCCGGCACCGGTCCGGGGCCGGCTGCTCCGCCTGTCGGCCGACTGGTCCGGCTGGCTCGGGCCGATCGGCGTCGCGCTCTTCGCCGGCCTGCTGCGGTTCTGGAACCTCGGCTACCCCAACGCCTTCGTCTTCGACGAGACGTACTACCCCAAGGACGCCTGGTCGCTGCTGCGGCAGGGCTACGAGGGCAGCTGGCCGGACCACGCCAACACCGACGTCCTGGCCGTCCCGCAGCACATCCCGCTCACCTCCGCGCCCGAGTTCATCGCCCACCCGCCGCTCGGCAAATGGGTGATGGCGATCGGCGAACAGATGTTCGGCATGCACCCCTTCGGCTGGCGGTTCATGACCGCCCTGCTCGGCACCGTCACCGTGCTGATGCTCGCCCGGATCGGCCGCCGGCTCTTCGGCTCCACCCTGATCGGCTGCACCGCGGCCCTGTTGATGGCCGTCGACGGCCTCCAACTGGTGATGAGCCGGGTCGGGCTGCTCGACGGCATCCAGATGTTCTTCGTGCTCGCCGCCTTCGGCAGCCTCCTGATCGACCGCGACCACGTCCGCGCCCGGCTGGCCGGCGTCACCGACGGTGACCGCGCCCGGCTCGGCCTGCGCCCCTGGCGGATCGCCGCCGGGGTGCTCCTCGGCGCCGCCTGCGCCGTCAAGTGGAACGGCGCGATGATCCTCGCCGCCTTCGGCCTGCTGACCGTCCTGTGGGACCAGTCCGGCCGTCGCGGGGCCGGCGCCCGCCGCCCCTGGCGCTCGATGCTGCGCCGCGACGCCGTCCCCGCCTTCCTCGCCATGGTCGGCTCCGCCCTGGTGGTGTACGTCGGCGCCTGGGCCGGCTGGCTCGCCAGCGGCGGCAACGGCGAGGGCGGGTACGACCGGCACTGGGCCGACGGCCGCCCCGGCCTGTCACCGGACACCTTCCTCGGCGTCCCGCTGCCGCAGGTGTCGATGAGCTGGGTGCCCGCGTCGCTGCGCAGCCTGTGGCACTACCACTCGCAGATGTACGACTTCAATACCGGGCTGAGCACCCCGCACACCTACCAGTCCAACCCCTTCAGCTGGCTGGTCGTCGGCCGCCCCGTCTCCATGTACTGGGAGCAGGTCCCGAACGGGCAGCACGGCTGCACCGCCACCGGCGGCTGCGCGTCCCAGATCCTCGGCCTCGGCACCCCGCTGCTCTGGTGGACGGCCTGCTTCGCCCTGGTCTACCTGCTGTGGCGCTGGTTCTTCCGCCGGGACTGGCGCTCGGGCGCCGTGCTGTGCGCCGTCGCCGGGATCTACCTGCCCTGGTTCCAGTACCAGGAGCGGACCGTCTTCTCCTTCTACATGGTCGTCCTGGTGCCGTTCCTGTGCCTGGCCGTCGCGCAGATGCTCGGGGCGATCCTCGGCCCGGCCGGGTGCAGCCCCGAACGCCGCCGGATCGGCGCGGCCGGCGCCGGGCTGATCGTGCTCGCCATCGTCGCCTGCTTCGCCTTCTTCTACCCGCTGTACACGGCGGAGGTGATCCCGATGACGTCCTGGCAGGACCGGATGTGGTTCACCAGCTGGATCTGACACCGGTGCCCCTGTCCGCCGCGGGCGGTCAGCTGCTGCCCGTCACCCCGATGCTCGGGGTGGTCACCGCCGTCCTGCTGCTGGCCGCCGTCGCGGTGGCCGGCCGGGGCCTGCTCGGCCACGGGCACGCGGTGCTGCGGGCCGGACTGCGCGCGGTGGTGCAACTGGCCGCCGTCGCCGCGGTGATCAGCTGGGTGGTCGGCTCGCTCTGGTGGTCGGCGCTGTTCGTGCTGCTGATGTTCAGCGTCGCGGTGCGCACCGCCGGGCGGCGGATGACCCCCGGCCCCGACTGGGTCTGGGCGGCCGCGCCGATCGGCGCCGGCGTGCTGCCGGTGCTCGCCCTGCTGCTGGCCGTCGGACTGCTGCCGGCCAAGGGCCTGTCCGTCATCCCCGTCGCCGGCATCCTGATCGGCGGCGCGCTCACCGCCACCTCGCTGGCCGGGCGGCGCGCCCTCGACGAACTGCGGCAGCGCCGCGGCGAGGTGGAGGCGGCCCTGGCGCTCGGCTTCGAGGACCGCGACGCCCGGCTGGAGATCTGCCGCACCGCCGCCGCGACCTCGCTGGTGCCCGCTCTCGACCAGACCCGGACGGTCGGCCTGGTCACCCTCCCCGGCGCCTTCGTCGGCATGCTGCTCGGCGGCGCCTCGCCCGTCCAGGCGGGGGCGGTGCAGCTGTTCGTGCTGGTCGGGCTGCTGGCGGTGGAGTCGGTGGCGATCGTGGTGGTGCTGGAGCTGGTCGGCCGGGGGCTGGTGAGCGCGGGCTGGTGAGCGCGCGGGCTGGTGAGCGCTGGGGGGCCGGGGCGGGGGCGGGTACCGGGCCGCCTTGGGTACTGGACGCGGTCGGGTACCCTTGAGCACGTTGAAGGGGAGTAGCCCTCCACCGGACCGTCGACATACTGGCCCTCACGGGCCCGGCGCCCGGGGCACCCGATCCTCCGGGGTCGGTGCCGGCGAGACCTTCGGCCGCAGTGCTGTGACCATGACCAGTGCTGTCGGGCCGAAGCGTCCCCTGACGGACCTGCGGAGGCCGGGCAGCCCGACCGAGGGACCCTTTCTGATGAGTTTGACCGTGGCCGCGCTGACGTTCGGCATCATCTTCCTGGCCGAACTGCCGGACAAGACCGCGCTGGCCAGCCTCGTACTCGGCACCAAGTACCGTGCCAGCTACGTCTTCGCGGGTGTCGCCGCGGCGATGGGCGTTCAGGTCGTCCTCGCCCTCGCCGCCGGGCACCTGCTCTCGCTGCTGCCGCACCGCTGGGTCGAGGGCGTCACCGGCGTGCTGTTCCTGGCCGGTGCGGCCATGCTGCTCTTCCACGGAGGGGGCGACGACGAGGAGGGGCACGCCGCCAAGGAGCCGTCCTCGAACAGCTTCTGGAAGGTGGCCGGGGCCAGCTTCTTGGTCGTCGCGGTCGCCGAGTTCGGCGACCTGACCCAGATCATGACCGCCAACCTGGCCGCCAAGTACGCCGATCCGCTGGCCGTCGGCCTCGGCGCGTGGCTGGCGCTGTGCGCGGTCGGCGGGCTCGCCATCGTGGGCGGGCAGAAGCTGCTCAAGTACGTGCCGATGAAGCTGATCATCCGGGTCGCGGCGGCGATCATGGTGGTGCTGGCGGGCATCAGCATCTTCGGGGCGATCACCGGCTGACCCCTTGTCCGCGGGGCTCAGCAGCCCGGGTCGGCCTCCAGGGCGGCCCGGGTCTTCGGGCCGTAGACGAAGGTCTCGCCCTTGATCCGGTTGCTGGTCTGGTAGTCGCCGAGCACCGACCGGGTCCAGAAGTCGAAGGTCCCGGTGATCATCGACTTGTCGACGTATCCGCACTCGGCCGCCCACAGCCGCTGCTGCATGTCCTTGACGTCGGCGCCGGTCATCCCCATCTGGAGCACCCGGGTGGTCGGGGTCGGCGTCGGAGTGGGGGTCGGGGTCGGCGTGGGCGTCGCGGTGGTGGGGGTGGGCGTGGGCGTCGCGGGCGCGGTCGGGGCGGAAGCGGGGGCCGGGGGAGCGGCGACCGGGGCCTGGGTGGTCGGCGTCGGCGCCGGGGTGGCCGTCTTCGTCGGGCTCGGCTTGCGGGTGGGGGGCGACGTCGGGCTCGGTGCCTCGCTGGTCGGCGGCGGCGGCGTGGCCGGGTCCGTCGGTGCCGGGGCGGTCGGCTCCACCGGCGCGGGCGCCAGGGTGGTGGGCAGCGGCTGCGCCTGCCGGGTCGTCGGCGCGGGCGAGGGCGTCACCGCGTACGCGATGCCGATGGTGAGCGCGACCAGGCCGGCGCCCACCCCGGCCAGCAGCAGCTTGTGCCGGGCCAGCGGGTTCTGCGCGGCCTGCTCGGCGGCTCTGCGCGCGGCCCGGCCGCCGACGGGCTCCGGCTCGGGCCCGGGCGTCGCGTGGTCGAAGGGGAAGACTCCGAGGTCGCCGCCGGACGCGGCCTGCGGGGCTGTCGCCGCCGCGTAGGCGCCCGGCCCGGAGGCGGGCACCGGCGGCAGCACGGTGGTGGCGTAGGCGTCGGCGTCCGGCCCCAGCGGGGGAACCACGGGCGGGGCGGGGTGGACGGGGGCCGGTTGTCCCGGGGCGACCGGCGGCAGGACGGCGGTCGCGAACGGGTCGACGGCGGGGACGTCCGCCACGGGCTCCTCGGCGACCTGGCCGACGGCCTGCGGCACGTACGGGCGGACCAGTGGCGGGCCTTCGAGGTGCGGGAGGACGGCCGTCTCGGTGAGGCTCGGGTCCGGGACGCAGCCGCACCCAGTGGAGCGTGCGGTGCCGCACGTCGGGCAGTGCTGGTCCGGCATCGGCCGGTCCTCCTCGGTTCTCGGGCGGTCTGCGTGCCCCGGGGCGGTTCCCGGGCTCACGATCGCGCCTGATTATGCAGGACGTCCCGGAGGGGGGACAGGGGCGTCCGGACCCGGGCGGGGGTGTTGTGCCGGTTGGTGGCGGTTGTTTCCCGAGGAACGGTCGGGGAGCGGCGGATGTCCCCGGTGCCGGCGGTCGGGTCGGTGCGGTGTGTCCTGGGTCGGTGGGCCCGGCGGCTACGTTCGGCTCAATCCGAGGGAGCAAACCGGGGCATTTCTGACAGCATGGTGAGCTGGGAGTGATCATCCGCACGGGCCCGCCGCCTCGGCCGGGGCCCGCGACCCTACGGAGCCGCCATGACGGACTCGCGCGCCGCGTCCGACCGCAGCCCGGCGTACGAGCCCGGCCCGCCGGAGGTCACCGTCCCCAACCTCTGGGTGCCGATCGGTGCCCTGCTGCTGGCGATGCTGCTCGCCGCCCTCGACCAGACCATCGTCTCCACCGCGCTGCCCACCATCGTCAGCGACCTCGGCGGCCTGGACCACATCTCCTGGGTGGTCACCGCCTACCTGCTGGCCTCCACCGCCGCCACCCCGCTCTGGGGCAAGCTCGGCGACATGTACGGCCGGAAGCGCTTCTTCCAGGCCTCCATCGTGATCTTCCTGCTCGGCTCCGTACTCTGCGGCATCGCCCAGAACATGGGCGAACTCATCGCCTTCCGCGCGCTGCAGGGCCTGGGCGGCGGCGGGCTGATCGTGCTCACCCAGGCCATCGTCGGCGACCTCGTCTCCCCCCGGGACCGTGGCAAGTACCAGGGCCTCTTCGGCGCCGTCTTCGGCGTGACCAGCGTCCTCGGGCCGCTGCTCGGCGGACTGTTCGTCGACAACCTCAGCTGGCGCTGGGTCTTCTACATCAACCTGCCGATCGGCATCGTCGCCCTGGTGGTGATCGCCGCCGTCCTGCCCGGGCAGGAGGCCAGGCGCCAGCACCGGATCGACTACCTCGGCACCGTGCTGATCGCCGCCGTCGCCACCTGCCTGGTGCTGATGACCTCCCTCGGCGGCACCACCTGGGGCTGGACCTCCTGGCAGATCGTCGGGCTCGGCGTGCTCGGCCTGGTGCTGCTGCTCGCCTTCGTCCTGGTCGAGCGGACGGCCAGCGAACCGGTGCTGCCGCTGCGGCTGTTCCGCTCCCGGACGTTCAGCCTGGTCGCGGTGATCTCCTTCGTGGTCGGCTTCGCGATGTTCGGCGCCCTCACCTACCTGCCGACCTTCCTCCAGGTCGTCAAGCAGGTCTCGCCCACCCTGTCCGGCATCCACATGCTGCCGATGGTGCTCGGCATGCTGCTCACCTCGATCGGCTCCGGCCAGATCGTCGCCCGCACCGGCCACTACCGGATCTTCCCGATCGCCGGGACGGCCGTCACCACCGTCGGCCTGCTGCTGCTCTCCCGGCTCGACGAGCACAGCAGCACCACCGAGATGAGCCTCTACTTCCTGGTCTTCGGCCTCGGGCTGGGCCTGGTCATGCAGGTGCTGGTGCTGATCGTGCAGAACTCCGTCGGCTACCAGGACCTCGGCGTCGCCACCGCCGGCGCCACCTTCTTCCGCTCCATCGGCGCCTCCTTCGGCGTCTCCATCTTCGGCAGCCTGTTCGCCAGCGGGCTGCGCGACCGGCTCGCCGACGCCCTCACCGGCCTGCCGCTGCCGCCCGGCTTCCACCCCGAGGCCATCACCTCCGACCCGCGGGTGATCACCCGGTTGCCCGCCGTCGTCCAGGAAGCCGTCCACCACGCGTACGCCGAGTCGATCACCCGGGTGTTCCTGTACGCGGTGCCCGTCGCGGTGGTCGCCTTCGTGCTGTCGCTGTTCCTACGCGAACAGAAGCTGCGCTCCACCGTCACCGCACCCGACCTGAGCGAATCCATCGGCCTCAACCCCGTCCAACGCTCGTCGCTGGACGAGATCGCCCGCGCGCTCTCGATGCTGAGCACCCGCGAGGCCCGGCGCGACCTCTTCCGGCGGATCACCGAGGGGGCCGGGCTGGACCTCCAACCCGCCTCCAGCTGGCTGCTGTTGCAGATGCACCACCACGGCTCGGTCGAGCCGGCCGAACTCGCCGAGCGGCGGATCATCCCGATCGCCGTCATCGAGAGCGCCGTCCGGGAAGTCGAGGGCCGCGGCCTCGCCGCCCGCAGCGGCGGGCTGGCGCTACGGCTCACCGAACCGGGGGCGGAGACGGCCGTCAAGCTGGTCGCCGCCCGGCGCTCGCAACTCGCCGACCTGCTCGGCGACTGGGACGAGCAGCAGTACGCCGACCTCGCCGACCTGCTCACCCGCCTCAGCTCCACCCTCTGCGCCGACCGGCGCGACCGCCCGGACCGGCCCGCCCACGAGCCGCCGTACCGGGGGGAGGGGCGGTCGTTCTAGCCTGCCTTGCAGGGGGTTTGGATGGAGAGCCAGGCGACGGCGGCGGCGAGCGCGGGGTCGTCGTCCTTGCGGGGGTCGGCCGTTTCGACCGCCTCGTCCGGCTCGATCGGGCCCTCGTGGACCCGGCCGGTGCGGTCGGCCTCGGCGGCGCCGGTGAGCAGCAGGACGGCGCCGTCCGACAGCCGGTGGGCGGCGTTGCCGGTGGGCACCCCGTAGGTGGGCTGGCCGAAGCTGCGGGTGGCCGGGCGGCCGATGAAGGCGATGGCGACCGCCTCGCCCGCGCTGCCGGTCGCGCGGCCGGTGAGGACGGCGACGGGCGTTTCGGGCGTCTTGTCGTGGTGGGTGGGCGCCTTGTCGTGGTGGGTGGCGGGGGAGGCCTGCGGGGCGTCGTCCAGGTACGGCACGCCGTCGCGGACCGACCAGGTGCTGCGGGTGCCGTCCGCGGTGACGAAGGCGCCCAGCGGGCCGTCGCCGAGGATCGGCGCCGCGACGGCCAGCGGGGCCCACATCCCGCCCCCGGTCTCGCCCCGCAGGTCCACCACCCAGCCGCAGGCGCTCACTTCGGCGACGGCGGCGCGGCCGCGGGCGACGTACTCGGCGTAGGTGCGCTCCGATCCGTTCACCGCCGGGAGATTCAACTGGACGATGCGGCCGGGGAGTTGCCGGGCGGTCGGGGCGTTCACGGCCTCCGGGTCGGCGTCGACCTTCGCCGCCTGGTCGGGCGGGTAGAAACGGCTGTGGTGGTCGTCGAGGGCGGTGACGGCGGCCCTGATCGCGGTGTGGGTGTCGGCCGGGGTGCGGGCCGTGGCCGCCTGGGCGAAGGCCTGGGTGCGGAGTTTCGGCCAGTCCACCTTCGCGGTGTTGAGGGACTTCTGCTGGATGAGGTCCAGGGCCTCCGAGAGGTAGCCGCGGGCCTCGGGGGACATGTGCTCGGGGAGCGGCGACCCTGGAACCGGCGAGGAGCACGCCGCGAACGCCAGTACGGCCGCCGCTGCGACCACCCGTCCCAGTCGTCTCATCCGCTCCTCCTCCGCTGACCCCTCATGGCTCGTACCACTCCTGATCCTTCCTCACGGACCGCCGAACCAGCGGGGGGTGTCGAGGCGGAACGGGTCGCCGGGGGCGAGCAGGCGCAGGGCCGTCTCCACCTCGCGCAGGCGCTCCTCGCCCAGGGTGGCGGACCACTCGGCGCGCAGCTCGTCGAAGATCCGGGCCGACCGGACCAGGCAGTCCACCCCGCGGGCGGTCAGTCGGACGACCTTGCGGCGGGCGTCGGCCGGGTCGCCGCCGCGTTCGACGTAGCCGAGCTGCTCCAGGTTCTCGATGGTCTTGCCGGCGGCCTGCTTGGAGACGCCGAGCCGGCGGCCGAGGTCGACGGCGGTGGTGCCGTGCGGTCCGATCGCCTGGAAGACGAAGCCGTGCATGGGCCGCAGGTCGGGGTGGCCCTCGCGGGCGATGCGCTCGTGCAGCTCGTCGATGATCGTCCGGAAGGCGAGTAGCAGGCGCAGCGGCAACTCGAAGCCGGGCGGGGCGGGTTCGCTGGTGGGGGTGCCGGTGGGGGTGCCGGTGGGTGTGCTCGCGGGCTCGCTTGACATGGGTAGACAACCTCATTGACCATATAGACAACGCCATTGACCATCTTAGGGGGTTCCCTCGCCATGCCCGTGATCCGCCACGCCGACGCCCGTCGCACCGAAACGCCGAACGCCGTCATGACCACCTACGCCTCACCCACCCAGGGCTCAACCGCCCTCGCCCTGTGGCAGGTCGACATGACGGCCGGCAAGAGCGGCCCGCTCCACGCCATGGACGTCGAACAGATCTGGACGCTGCTCACCGGCGCCGCCACCGTCACCCTCCCCGACGGCCCGGTGCCCCTCACCGCCGGCGACACCCTCGTCCTCCCCGCCGACCTCGCCCGCCGGATCACCACCGCCGACGGCTTCACCGCCATCGTCGCCGGCCCGTCCCCCGCCCACGCCTACAACCCCGACGCCGTCACCCCTGAAGGCGCCTGCGGCCTCGCCCCCCGCGACGCCGAGCGCCTCCTCCCGCCGTGGATCGCCTGACCCGCGAAGCGGTCCGGGCGTGGGTGCGGGGACGGTCGAGGGCCTACCCCTGACCGTCCCCGCCCGGTCTTGGCCGCTACTTCCGGTCGTCGATGTCGTCCGGTAGGTCGTCCAGGTTCTGCTGGCCCTGCTGTTGGCCCTGCTGCTGGGTCTGGGCGGCCTTCTGTTGGGCGTCGTCCGCCTTCGGGGGCTTGTTGCCGAGGCGCGACTTCGCCTCCTCCTCCAACTGCTCGGCCTTGTCCCGGAACTTGTCGCCGATACCCATGGCTGTGCCCCATTCGGTTGGATTTCGGGTTCTCCAACCAGGCTTGCACGCCCCCTCTCCGCCTGCACTTCGGGCAAGTTGCCGCGGAGCGTCACGATCGACAGGCCCCGGATCGCCCGACCCGCCCACTGGTCGCACCGGAAGCAGCAGCCTTGTCCTGTCTCCGGGTCGAACGCGATGGGCTGATCACACAGCGGACAGTCCACAGGTCTCCTACGCGCTCAGGTCGACCTCCCCGCACTTGATGGCGCTGGTGAACTCCGCCCACGCCTCGCGGGTCATGGTGACCACCTCATCGGGCCGCATCCCAGTTGGTGAATCTTGGGTCTGGAAACGGCATCACACTCAGGGCGCGTGCTTCGAGCTGGGGCCGGGACCGCTGGCGGCCACGGCCGGGAACTTCCGGAGCGCCCCGCCCAGCCGGCCGGACGAGCGATCAGAACGGCGATGGTTTGGTGACGGACAGTCATGGGAAGGTCCAGGCGCGTCGGCAGCGAGCCGGCCAGTGAGGAGACAGTCATGCCCGAGACCACGCCCAACTCAAAGGGCCCGGCCCCGATCAAGCTCACGCCCGGGACGGCCGAACCCGTGCTGGTCCCGGCCGATCAGGTCAAGCCCGAGGATATCGGCACACTGTCGATCGAGTACCGGGACGGTCAGCCCGTCGTTGTCGTCAGCGGCGGGACGGCCATTCCAGCGGGGCTCACGGTCGTGGATGGCGCCGGGATTGCTCTCGCGGCGTACACGGCTGGGCCCACGTCCGCCACCACCCGGTTGGCGCCTGTGGTGGACTACCTCTGCTCGCGCTGGTGAACTGGCGCCGCCCCGGTACGGACCTCTCAGAGCCCGTACCGGGGCATCGTGCTGTCAAGATGGCGGACGCCAGAGACAGTGAGAGCCGTCCACCCACAGTGGGGCAGACGGCTCCCACGGCAGGCGCGGCGGCTACGACTCGGAGTCCTCCAAGTGCCGGTACAGCGTCGCCCGACTGATCCCGAGCGCCTTCGCGATGCTGCTCACGCTCTCCCCCTTGGCGTGGCGGTCGTCAATCGGCGGCCGGGCGAACCGGTCCAGCTTCCACACGCACAGGGTGTCGCCGGGGCGGACGTAGTCCTTGGACCACGCTTGCGCCTGTCCGGGGAGCTTCGGGTGCATCCGCTCTGCCCGCTGCTTGATCTCGCTGTTCGGCACGAAGCCGTCCGGCGCTGCTTCGAAGTTGGCCGCCACCCAGTCGGCGAACGGGTCGGACTCCTCCCGGTATTCGCCGGTAGCCCTGGTGACTCGTTCCTGCTCGTTCAGGCCGTGCTCGAACCACTCGGCGGCGCCCCGGACGGCCCAAGCCGCTATGCCTTCCGCTTCGGCCAGTAGGCGGCCCTTGAATCCCTTGTCCTCCCTTCCGATGAACGACTCGTCCCACGGGACGCAGCGGAAGCGCCGCCAGATGTCTTCGTCGGTGCCTCGGATCGTCGGCTTGTCGTTGCCGGACATGATGAGCAGAGCGGTCGGTGTGAAGTCTTACGCGGGCTTGGCCACCAACGACCCGTTACGGTCGTTGCACTGCTTCTCCCAGAGGTCCCGGCCCGACTTGCCGATGTCTTCGAAGTGGCCGTTGTTCTCCCAGCCCTTCGCGAGAATCAGGGCTTCGGTCTTCGTTCGCTGGGCAGCCGGGCGAAGCTTGAGAGTCGTCCTCACGCTTCTTTGACTGTCGCATGTAGGAGACTGCTCGCACGTGGTCAAGGTCAGGTGCCCAGGTAGGGGGCCTAATGATGAGAGGTGTCATGTGAGTAGCGTCGTCAAGATCAACGTACTGACGGTTCCCGCCGAGCAGCGGGAGGTCCTGGAGCAGCGCTTCGCCTCCCGCGCCGGCGCGGTGGAGAACTCGGACGGCTTCGAGTGGTTCGAGCTCCTCCGCCCCGTCGAGGGCACCGACCAGTACCTCGTCTACACCCGCTGGCGCAGCGAGGAGGACTTCAAGGCGTGGATGGAGGGCCCCATGCAGGCCGCCCACCGCCCCGCCGCCCCGGAGGGCGAGGCCCCCAAGCGCCCCGCCGCCTCCGGTTCCACCCTCTGGTCCTTCGAGGTCGTCCAGTCCGCCGGCCCCAAGGCCTGACGCCTCACTTCGCGGTTGTTCGCTTTTCCCTTCGGGCCCTTCCCCCGCAGGGGAAGGGCCCGAAGTGCCTCTCAGCCGCCCGCGAGGATCGAGAGATGCGCGGCGGCAGACCGGGACAGGCTGTCGAGGAGGGCGCGGCCCTTCGCCGCCGTTCCGAGGGAGGGCTGCCCGATGATGCCGTTCTTCGTGTACCCGGCCATGCCGAGCGTGAGCAGGTGCGGGCGCTCGGGGGCGGAGTGGTCATCCCGCTCGATGCCGTCGCGGATGAGCTCCGGGGCGCCGTGGAGGAGGAGCGACACCTCCAACTCGCCGCCGTGCATGTCCTCGGCGCCGCTGCTCACCAGGCCCGCTGCTTCGCGGGCCTGGTGCCAGTCCGCGTGAACCGGGAAGAGGGCGACGCGCGGACCGGAGGTGTTGGCCTCCTGGACGACGTTCGAGAGGACGTAGTTGCCCCCGTGGCCGTTCACGATGAGCAGGCCGGGAACACCGGACGCCTGGAGCGACTTCCAGATGTCGTTGACGACGGCGTAGAGCGTGGCGGCGCTGATGCTGACGGTGCCGGGCATGTGGGCGTGCTCGTGAGAGCAGGACACCGTGATGGGCGGCAGGAGGAATAGGCCGTAGTCGGCGGCGATCCGTTGGGCGATCAGGCCGGCGACGACGGTGTCGGTGGTGAGCGGCAGATGGTCGCCATGCTGCTCGAAGCTGCCGACCGGCAGTACGGCGATCTTGGCGCCGCGCCGGTGTTCGTCTGCGGAGGTGGCGGCCGTGATCAGTGCGTCCATGGCCCCCACCCTCTCTCATCAGCCTGCCGCAGGTCGAGAGGGCACCGTGCCGCTCATCAGCTTCAACCGGCCGGTGAAGGTGGCGACTTCGGCCACGGAGCTCCACCGTTGAAGGGCCTTGTCTGCGGCGGACAGCTCCGCCATCGCTCGCGCGGACTCGGTGTCGATGGCGATCGACAGCGCGCGGTCCGCCGCTGCGGCGGCCTGCTCCGGCTCGCCGGACACCGCGTAGGCGCGGGCCAGCCGGGAGAGGTACACGCCTTGGTCGTTGCGGTACACCGGAGGGAGCGCCCGGAGCTCGGCCTCGAACATGGCCACCGCCGTGAGCGGGTCGCCCAGTTCGAGCAGGCAGTTCGCGCGCTGCATCTCGATGTACGTCGGCGTGCAGTAGGCCATGTCGAGGGCATCGTCGCGGTGCTCGTCGTCCGGTGACGCGGCCAGCTCGTGGGCCTCGTCGAACTTGACCTGGGCGAAGCGCTGGTTGCCCATGAGCGCGTGCCCCTGGGCCTCCTGCTGCGTGGCCAGGGCTCGGATGCGCGGGGTCGCCCCGGGTGAACGCTGGGCGGCGCGTGCCAGCCCGACGGCCTGCTGCGCGTTGCGGCGGGCCGTCGCCTGGTTGCTCTTCCTGAACAGGAGGTAGGCGGCCATGACGTCGTCGCCGGACTCCTGCGCCCACTCCATGGCGCGGTCCGACCAGTACATGGCTTGGTCGAAGTCGCCCAGGTCCTGGTTCAGCCAGCCCAGGAACTCGGCGGTCCGGGCGCCGATGGCGAGGATCTCGCCCCTGGCGCTCCCGTCGGCGGATTGCTGGAGACGGTCGAGTACTTGGACGTGCCGGGTGACCGGGTCGAGCGCGTGGCGGGAGCCCAGAAGGTTGGCAGTCCTGTAGTGGCCGGGCATCACCTCGCGTAGGTGGCTGACCAAGAACTCGGGGTTGACGGGCGGGCTGGGCCTTGCGGTGGCGAGATGGGGTTCGATCACACAGCGCCTTGCCCGGGGCAGCGCGGGCGCTTGCTCCCAATCCCGGGTGGCCAGGCCCAGCATGTGACCCGGGATGTGGAGGCCATCCGCGATGCGTTCGACGAGATCGATCTTCTCGATCCGCCGCTTCCCAGTCATTACCTCGCCGACACGGCTCGGGGTCAGGTCACAGGCTCGCGCGATGAGCGCTGGGTAGACGCCGGCCAGCTTGAGCAGCCGGAATACGGCGGCGAAGTCCCGCTGTCGGCACGCGGCGATCATCTCGGGATTGGCGAGCAGACCTGATGGAAGCCGGTCCGGAAGGCGAGCTTCGGTCACCATTGCCCCCGCTGTTGATCAGCGCTCCCTGAGCGGAAGTTGATTGACCGTGAGTTTATCCACATTGGGCATTCAGCCTGGGTACGTCGACCGCATCGCCTCCCGGCAACCTGGAGTCACGGGCCGGAAGACCTGTTCCGGCCGCTGTCGAGCATCGGGAGGGTGGTGCACGTGATCAGCTCGGGAGAACCCCGGGACGACGCTGAGTCCAATGAGTCGGGCGTCGGGATAACCACGTTCGGGGCGATGCTCACCCGGCACCGAAAGTCCGCCGGCATGGCCAGGGAGCACCTCCGGAAGTTCCTTGCGGAGGTTCCCGACGGCGCGGTCCTCGCGATGGACGGGCAGCTCGTGCTGACCGAGTTGGTGTCCAATGCCGTGGTCCACGGGCGGGTTTCGCCGGGGCGGGAGATTGCCGTCCGGTTCGAGCTGACCTGCGGCCATCTTCGCATCGAGGTGCACGACGCGAGCAGCGAGAAACCGACGATCCGGCGGTCGACCGTGTCCGACGAGCTGTCGGGGCGGGGACTGTTCCTGGTGGAGGCACTGTCCGTGGAGTGGGGTTGCGCGCCCCGCCCCGAAGGCTTCGGAAAGATCGCCTGGGCCTTGGTCGGCCCGGGACGGGGTGCCAGATGAGGAACGGTCGGGCGTTCGGATCGGCGGCGACGCGATGCTTCTACTGCGGTGCGGGCCTGCGGAAGGCCGTGACGCGGAACATCGTGGTCAACGGACAGGCGGTGGGCGTTCACATGTGGCATCCGCGCCGTGCGGGGGAGGTGCCGGCGCGATGACGGCGCTTCGGGATCACGATGGGGCCGAGTCGGCTTCCGCTGGTGGCGAGGCGGGAGCGGCGTCGTGCCCGTTTCCGGTGGTGGTGGAGGTCCGCGGCGTGACGGAACCCGCACGCTTCTCCCGGCTTCCGGACGCGTTGGCCGCGCTCCTGGGATCGCTTCGCGCCCTCCCGCTCAGCACGGATCAGCAGGACTACTTCACCGAGTTGTTCGGCCCGTCCGCCGTGCAGAAGATCGGGCACCGGCTGGCCACCTTCGGCGAGGTGCGGACGCTGGCGTTCGTCGGCCTGACCCCGCACCTGGTCCGTCTCTACCCGGCCGAGTGGTGACCGTCGGCGAACGGCTCCGGGGCGGGCTTGACCGGCTGCTGACCTGATGGCTCCTGAACGGTCAGTTTTGCTGGCCGGTAAGGGCGTTCTCGCTGAGTCGGCGCGCCGCACACCATGAAGTCGCGAATCCCGCGTTCATCGACGCCGCGCGACTGCGGCTGATGCGGCGGATCTGGTTGGAGGGAGTAGACCTGCGGACCCGATGAGAGGCCTCCGCGAAACGGAACTTCGCCACCGGATCTTCGGTTGCGAGGCGTCAACGTGAGAGGACAGCCGCTGACGTGATCAAGGACAACTGAAGATGTGCCGGACCACCTTGCGACCCTTGGCGGGGAGAAGGGGTGGTCCGGTGGGCTGGAACCGGTGCCGATGGTGTCGGGTCCCCGGCATGGCTGTGTACAGATGGCCGGTTCGGTTGTTTATCGGGTGAGTTGAGAAGCAGTTGGACGGAGACGACGGCCTCAGTGCGTAGCTGGTTGCAAGTCTCGCCCCGGACTCATGGATATGGATACCGGGCGTGGACTACGCGGTCGGCTGGCGCGCCGCCCGCCGTGCGGCGGACGAGGTAAGCATGCTCCTGGCGGCATGCGGGGTGGACCGCTCCAAGCTGTGGGCGATTGCTGACATCGACGCCCGAGGCGGGGCCTTGGTCCGCCGAGAGGATAGATGAGCTTCAAAGAACTGCTCTGCCTTGCGGCCAGCGTGCGCGACGAGACGAGCGAAGTTGATGGGGCCGTGCAAGTATCCCGCGTGCGCTGGCTCTTCGCTGCGAATCGCGGCCAGCTGCCAGTAGGATCGAACGAGTGGCTGTGGGCCCCTGTTTTGTAAGGATTGATGTTCGACCCCTGTACTGACCTGCGGCCCGCCCGTCCCCCCGCTGCGGATGCCCGCGATTCGCTGCCACTTACCGCCCGATCTTGCGGGCCTGTGGCACGGCCTGGGCTTGGTACCGGTGCCAGCAGATCTACAGACCGCTGAGTGGGACGGCTCAAACCTGCTGCCGGATGACGATCCGCCACTCGTGGTCTGCCTCTGGCCCGGTGCCTTACCGGCGACCCGGCCGTACAGTGCCCTCCAAGGCAGACCCTCACGCTGCAACAAGTTGACACGTTCGGTAGCCAGCGCATCGGTATGCGGCCATACTACTGACCCATGCGCGACTAGAGGATCTAGCGCACGTCGCCAGGGGGTGTTCTATGGTCAATTCGGACCGGAAGAAGACGGTCGCTTTCTATGAGATTGTTCGCCCTAAAGAGGCTGGTGAAGTGCGGCGCATGTCTCACATTGACTGGCAGGCAGTACTCTCCAACCTTGGGGGAATTCCTCCGCAGCAACGCCTCTATCGCGACACATCCGAGGTGTATTTCGGGGAACCCGTGGTTGCCGAGAGTGCACACCATCTTGGCCTCGCCCGCCTGCGTGACGGCGATATCCAGCAGGTCGACTGGCAAAACGGTCACATTGACCATCTTCAGCTTGATGGCGATCGCAGCATTGTCGACACAACTGTAGTCTGTTTCCTCCCGTTCGGAAATGTAATTGGAGTCCTCAAGGGCTCAATGGCCGCTCCTCGGCCTACCGCAGTCCAGCGATGGCTTAACACGATGGATACTGGCCTCGACCGGGATATCGCTGTAATTCCGCTCATCAGCATGAGCGCATACGAAAAGCTGAAGAGGGCAGAGGAGGTCAACTTTTTCGAGATGAGAATGCGCCCCGGCCCTGATGTCTTGGAGTCTGAGATCGGCGGACTGGGCGATATGTCTCGGCGTATTCATAGGCAAAACCGCGACGCGCTTATCACCTTGAGTATGAAGATTCCTAAGCAAGGATTCTTTGGTCGAGGAACGCCGCGATCTCGTGGAGAGATGCAACTCCGCGAAGACGTTCAGACGTTCATCGCCCAGAACGCCCGTCTCCTCGGGCCGGACTGTGCTATTGATCGCGCTATCGCTCACGTGACCCTGGCGAACTCCGACGGCGAGCTGGTGGAGGAGAAAATCAACTTTATCTCTGATCACATCACCTCCCAAAAGACGGTGATCATGCGCAGGACGCAGGGTGGCGCACCATGGCATGAGGCGGCGGTGCGTGCGATCTTGGGTGTGGCCAGCGAGCATGAGGCCGAGCTTCGCCGCGCTGTCAGTGCTGTGCCCTAGGCTCAGAGGAGCCTGAAGGGGGAGCGCAGTGGCCCGTTGGACGCGAATTGCACGATACATCCATAATTCCTGGAGCGAGCATCCGATGGGTGATTGGCTCCTAGCGGCAGCTGTCGCAGCAGCGCATGCCGGGCTGGCAGGAAAGCACGTGCTTGTCGGGCATTCCGCGGACCAGCGCATGAGCATTTATGCAACCGTTGCATCGGTAGCAGCCATTATCGGCGGTTTTGGCACAGCGGCCATTAGTCAGTACGCCTCTAGTTCCGGAAGTCGCATGACATTCCTTCGAGCTAGGTTCGGGCCAAGTCTTCGCCGAAATTGGGTAAGTATTCTGACCTCAATGTCAGCCGTTGCGATCGGCTGCCTTGGGGTAATGATTTACGACGCGCGCGAAACCATTGGATGGGGTGGCTGGCTGGTCGAGTTCCTCCTCCTGCTCGGCGCAGCGCGAACAGCTCGCCTCATCTGGCTTTTCCGCCTTCTAATTGACGTCTCAGACCACGATGGCACCAACATAGGCAACTATGAAGAGGTACGCGTGGCTGCCAGATTGCCATCTCAAGTCCAAGACCCAGACTGATGCGCCCGTCCTGTCGTTGGCGCGTCAGCGGGAGCTTGCGGCGGGTGTGGGAGGCCGAGTCGCGTGGGGGTTATCGGTGTTGGGGGCCGTAGAGGGCGGCGGGTGCGCCGGTTGTGAGGGCCCAGTAGCGGTCGCCGTAGGACCAGTGCCACCACTCGGTGGGGTAGTTGACGAGGCCGGCGCGGGTGAGGGTGTGGCTGAGGAGTTGCCGGTTGGTGCGGGCTTCGGGGGAGAGGTTGGCGGCGTCGGTGTAGCAGGCGCTGGCGCTTTCTTCCGGGTTGGCGTTGACCCGGGTGCCGAGGTCGAGTTCGTGGCCGTCGGCGTCGGCCAGGGTGAGGTCGACGGCGGCGCCGGCGCTGTGCGGTGCGATCTCGGGCGGGGAGACGTAGCGGCTCGCGGCCGATCGGAGCTGTGCGGCCGGCCAGTCCGGGTGTGCGGCGTGCAACTCGGCGGCGTACTCCTCGAAGTAGCGGCGCTGAAGGGCCGACGGGCGGTAGCCCTCGACGAAGAGCAGCCGCAGGCCGTCCGGGAGGTGCGATTGGGCGTCGAGGAGTCGGTCGAGCACGCCGGACCGCAGGTGGGCGAACGCCCCGGTGTCGTCGCGCTTGCGGTCGTCCAGCAGGAGTTCGTGCTCACGTACGTCCAGGAGGCGGTCGCCGCAGTCCTGGATGGGGAGGGCAGCCACCTGTGGGTCGGACATGAGGATGATCTCGGTCAACAGGGTCTCCTGGGGGAGCGGGGAACGGCGGTGCGCGCCGCGACGGCCGGGGCGGTGTCCAGTCGGCGGGCGACGCCGAGTTCGACCAGCCGGTCCGCGTTGTCGAACTGGTCGGCGGCCTGCGGCACCGCGACCATCGGCAGCCCGCAGTACAGGCCCTCGCTGCACCCGCCCATTCCGGCGTGGGTCACGAACGCGTCGGCCTGCTGGAGTACGGCGAACTGCGGCACCCACTGGTGCACTTCGATGTTGGCCGGGATCGTACCCAGTTCGGCCGGGTCGGTTGCCTGGCCGACCTGGAGCACGACATGCCAGCCGGGCAGGTCGCCGAAGGCCTCCAGGCACGCGCGGTAGAAGTCGGGCTGGTGGGTGAAGGTGGAGCCGAGCGAGACCAGCAGCACCTTCTGCGCGCCCTCCGGACGGGTCCAGCCGCCCTGGTGCTCGCGGGCGCCGAGGCAGGGCCCGGCGAAGGAGAAGACCTGGGGATCGACCAGCTCGATCTCGGGCTGGAGCACCTGCGGGATGAGCGCCAGCCCGCGATCCGGGCGCAGCATGTACCCGAACGGCTCGCCCGCCGGCACGCCGTTGTCGGCGAGCCACTGCGCGAACCGCTCCGGGATCTTGTCCGCCTCCAAGGCCTCCCGCGCCATCTCGAAGCGCGCCAGGTGGGAGTCCTCCCGGATGATCATTGACGGCGAGATCAGCATGGACGGCACGCCCCAGCCGTCGGCCAGCGCCCGGCCCGCGTACGCCATGAAGTCGTACAGGACGAGGTCGGGCCGGTCGTCGTCGAAGGCCTCGCGCAGGCGCGGCAGCATCGCCTGCGCCTCCTCGAAGATCATGGTGTGCACGCCGGCCCCGATGTTGGGGTCGACCCCGCCCTTGACGATCGACAGGGTCGTGTCGTGGGGCACGAGTCGGGCGCCGGTGGACTCGATCTGCTCGGCGAACGACGGGTCGTTGACATAGCTGACCCGGTGGCCGCGGGCGACCAACTCCCGCATCACCTCCAGGCTGGGGTTGACGTGGCCGTGCGCCGGGATGTTCACCATGGCGATGTGTGCTGGTCGGGACATGTCGGGCCCTCTCCTCGTATGTCGCTAGGCGTCCTGCGATCGGCGGGCTGACTTGACGTCAACTCGCTTATCAGCACAGTACGTAACGTTGGCAACCGTTGCGGTGACGAGGGGTGGGGTTCGGCCGAAGATCGGCCGGTGTGGAGAATCACATGGAGGGCCGCGAAACGGGTCGGTCGGGGTGAGGCGGGCGGAGAGCCGGCGCCTGCGGAGCCTCGACGTGCGAGCCGTGTGGACGAACGGGAAGGGCCTGCTCGTCCTGACCCCGAAGGCCGAGCAGGCCGAGGCGGCGCTGCGAGCAGTGCGCGCGGCTCATCCGTATGAGGAACCGGTCATCCACTTCCTGCCTTTGTACGAGCCGGGCGTCGAACGATGACCGAGGTGGTCATGGCCGCTCGTCGATGGCTGCGACCAGTACGGTCACTTCGTGGCGGACGGCGAGCTTGGCGCGTTGTCAGTTCTGCTCTGTGACCGAGGTCAGTGCGGGGCGAAGCAGGTCGAGGACGTGGGTCCAGTTGTACTTGTCGCGGCCTCCGCCGGCCTTCGGCTTGTGGGGGATGTAGTCGCCGATCAGGACGCCCATCGAGCGGAGTCGTTCCAGGCTCTCGCTGTACGCAGGATGGGCTGCTTGGGCCGAGTTGACGTAGGGCTGAACGGCAGTGGGGATGCCGAGCCCGTACGCCTCGCAGAGAATGCCGAGCGCAAGGGTGTCGGATATCCCGGCGGCCCACTTGTTGACGGTGTTGAACGTGGCGGGCGCCACGGCGATGGCGTCCGCCGGGGGAAGTGGCTGGGGGATCGCGGGAGTGCGCCAAGCCGAGCGGATCGGGTAGCCGGTCTGGCGCTCGACGGCTTCCGGGTCGATGAACCCGAGCCCATGGGGGGTGGCGATGACGCCGACCTTCCAGCCTTCGGCGTGGGCGGCGCTGATCAAGGTGCCGACGTCGTCCGCGATGCCCGAGGCGCAGACGACGACGTAGAGGAACGGCTTGCGTTGGTCGGTCAAGTCTGGACTCCCAATTCCTGGCAGAAGCGGCGAAGTTCCGGGACACCGCCGACGGATGTCCTCCGGCGCGCAGCTCTTCACGATTCTGAGCGCTCTGTATCCCTCGGCCAGTCTGCCGTGTCGGCTGTACGTCCGTGCGGACTCCACCCAGAGTGCGGTCCGCCGCTGTGGATCGGGGATATGTCGGTGCAGGAGGGGCCAGCCCGTCCTTCGGAGGCCTGGATTCGGAGCGTGCTCAATTCGTTTCTCTGGCTGCCGGGGAGGCACGGCGGCCCTACGCTGATGGCATGGCTGTGGATCCCGCTCTGCCCGTAGGCCGGCGCATCCAGTACTACCGGGAGCGCGCCGGGAAGTCCCGTCCGGTGTTGGCCGCGCTGCTGGGGCGGTCGCCGAGTTGGCTGAAGCAGGTGGAGAACGGGGCGTTGCTGCCGCCGCGCCTGCCGATGCTCGTGCGCATCGCTCAGCACTTGGGGGTCGATGATCTCTCGTTGCTGACGGGCGACGTCAGCATGCCCAGGGCGCTGTACTCGGGTGTGGAACACGCGGCACTGGACTCCGTCCGGCGGGCGGTTGACGGTGCGCAGCTCGGGTCGGCCGGTGGGCCGGTACCCAACCTCGACCACATCGAGGTTCAGCTGGCGAACGCCTGGCGGACCAGGATGACCAGAGGCGACCACCGGACCGCCTTGGCGGAGTTGCTGCCGGCGCTCGTGTCGGCAGCTTCCCGGGCAGTTGCGCATCAGGACTGCGCCGATCGGCGTCGGGCGGAGGTGATGTACGCCGGCGCACTGAACCTGACGCAGATGTATGCGGCCTTCCAAGGGGACGGCAATCTGGTCTGGCGGGTCGCCGAACGGGCGCTGGCGACCGCGCGGGCATCGGACGACCGGCGGGCGATCGCGCAGGCGTGCTGGTTCCTGGTGGAGGCGTTCCGGAAGTCCGGGCAGTGGGACAGCGCCCAGTCACTGACCGAGGAAGCTCTCCGCCTGCTCAACCCCGTCCGCGGGGATTCGCCGGAACTGGCCTCGGCGTGGGCGGACATGGCATTCCACGCGGCCATCACGCATGCGGTCGCCGGTGAGGCCGGTGAGGCCTGGGGCTGGATCGACCGCGCGGCAGCCGTTGCCGAGCGCCTTCCCGCAGGCTTCTGGAGTGCCCCGACGTCGGGTTCCCGTCAGGCGGTTGGGCTGCACTCGGTCACTGTGGCGGTCGAGCTTCGCCAGACCGGCACCGCGCTTCGGTGGGCCCGGCGGTTGCCGGTGGCCGAGGTCACGGCGATTCCGCGCCGTGGCCGCCATCTGATCGAGGTCGCGCGGGCGCACGCCCTTCGCGGGGAATCGGCGTCCGTGGTGGAACTGCTCACGGACGCTGTTGCGGTCGCGCCCGAGACAGCCCGGTGGAACGAGGAGACGCAGGCCATGGTCCGAGGGTTGATTGATGGCCGTTCGCCGGTCCAGGAGGCCGGGCGTCGACTCGCCGAGTCCATCGGGATGGCCGCATAGAGGGCTGCCGGAGTTGGTGGCAGAAACCCTGCCCCTTCGCACAGTGACGAACCCGTAGCGTCGAGTGACATTGCGGGTTCGGTGCGTAAGGGAGTGTACGAATGGCGCAGGACGGAGTCGCCGCCGCGAGGGCGGCCAGGCTGTCGCGGCAGGCGGTGCGGGAGTTGGATCCGGCCGCCACGCACGGGTACGGCATCCGCTGGGACCCGGCGGCGCGTTGCTACCACGTCCGTGACGAGCAGGGCGGTGAGTGGCTGCGGGACGGCGACGGAACCATTCGGGCGTTCGTGCGGTTCGAGGCCGCGAACGGCGAGTGGCTGCGGCTGCGGCGTGAGCACCTGGAAGCCCGTGTGCGTGAGGCGAACTGGGTGTCCCGGTGGAACTGATGGAGGCGGGCCGCGATACCGCTTCGGGGCCGGTCGGCGACTGTGAGCAATGCGCCGAACTAGCCGTTCGGGAGGCGGAGTCGGCGGCCCGGTTCGACTACTCCGGTGCCGTTGACGCCCGCGTACTGATGCGTCGCCACCATCGGAGCGCACACCGGTGAGGTGCGATTCACCCGATGGTCGTCACAAAGCATTCTTCGCCGCCTGCGCGGTGTCGATTGCGGGAGCAGCCGTGCTCGCGGCGATGCTGCTGGCGCTCTGTTTCGGCGGCCCGTGAGGGCGGCGGCCCTGTTGTCTCAACCCGAGCAATATCTGATCTTGGCAAGGACTTCGAGAGGAGAAGCGCATGGGCGCACATGGCGGAGGATCCGGCGGCGACGGGCCCGGCAAGGCTGGCGGGGGCAAGGGCGGTGGGCACTCCGGGAAGCCGGACACCGCGCCGCACGACGGCAAGCGGGACGCGCCGCCCACCAACCTGCCCAAGCCGTCGAAGCCTTGAGGGGAGTGATCGCATGAACTGGGACACCTTGGCCGACGGCCTCCGGGAGTCCGGGACGCTGTCGGCGGACTGGGAGTCGACGTTCCGAGCCGTGCCGCGCCGGCTGTTCGTGCCGGATCGGATCCACTGCGAGGGCGAGTGGATCGACCGTCGGGAACTTCCCGTTCAGTGGAACGAGTTGGTCGGCTCGGACATCCCGCTCGTGACCCAGCTGGACGAGGACGGCACCACCCCGTCCACGTCCACCTACATTCCCCCGGGCGTGGCGCAGATTATCCGGCCCCAACACCTCGAAGATTGCATGCGGGTGCTCGACGTGGGCCCC
>NZ_JBHWIJ010000023.1:22994-37878 GCF_042732255.1 Kitasatospora sp. NPDC059803
GCGCCGCCCACCCCGCCCCCCCCCCGGGGCCGCGCGGCCGCCCCCGCGCCCCACTGCCCCAGCTCCATGCCCACGGTCGTGGCGCAGATGCTCCGGCACCTCGACGTCGAAGATGGCATGCGGGTGCTCGACGTGGGCACCGGCACGGGGTGGACGGCAGGGTTGCTGGCGCACCGGCTCGGGGCGGAGAGCGTCACGACGGTGGAACTGGACCGCGACCTCTCCGACGACGCGCGGTGCCGGCTGGTGGCAAACCGCCTGCCAGTCACCACCGTTGTCGGAGACGGAACGCTCGGGCATCCGGCGGGCGCGCCGTACGACCGGGTCCACGTCACTGCGGCCGTGCAGCGCGTCCCTGGTGCGCTGATCGAGCAGACGGTGCCCGGCGGCGTCATCGTCGTGCCCTACGGCACGCCGTTCTGCAACGGTGCGCTGCTGAAGCTCACCGTCTCCGAGGACGGGACCTCGGCGAGCGGGCCGTTCGTCGAGGACGTCGCGTTCATGTGGGTGCGCGACCAGCGGCCGAGGAGCGGGCAGTTCGATATCGAGGATGTCCGGCGCGGCCCGTCGGGGCTCGATCCCGCTGCCGTGGCCGACCACACCGACGCCGCTTTCGCGGTCGGCCTGCGGCTGCCGGATCTTCTCCGGCAGGAGGTGTGGGCAGGCTATGACCGGTTCGGCACCGGCCGGTTCGAGGTTTGGGACGGCGTGTCGTACGCCCACTGCCGCCTCGCCGACTGGGATGGCGAGCACGCTGTATCGCAGTCCGGGCCCCGGAGCCTGTGGGGCGAGGTGACGGCTGCCCATGCCTGGTGGCAGCGCCAAGGCGCGCCCGGGCTCGGTCGGTTCGGGGTGACGGTCACCGTCGCGGGTGAGCACCGGGTGTGGCTGGATAGCCCGGATTGTGTGATCGGCTGACGGCAGTGGCTGGGAGGTGCGCCCCGGGCTTGTGAGGTTGGGGTGCGCTGGGGGGTGCGCGTTTGCGCCGTCCGTTTGGGTGATGTGGTGGGGAGTTTGACGCTTGGTTAGCACATTACGGTGATCATTGTGTCGGCGCGGGCGTTCGGAGGGACGGCCTATGCGCGGCAAAAGTGAGCCCCGGCGGTGCAGGAACACCCCGGGGAATGGCACTAGGAGTTAGGGACTCCCGAATGCACATTCATCGTATCCCGAAGCACTCGCCCGGGTACACGATCCTCGACAACGGCCACGTCGTCCGGAAGCACTCACTGAGTTGGGCGGCGCGTGGGCTGCTCAGCTACCTGCTCAGCCTGCCGGACGGTGCGCGGGAGGACATCCGGACGCTGGCGGCGAAGAGCGTCGAGGGCCGGGCGACGGTGGCGCGGGCGCTCCGTGAGCTGGAGGCGGCCGGGCACTACGTGCGGCGGACGCAGCGGGATCCGGTGACGGGGCAGGTGCGGACGATCGTCTCGGTGCACGAAGTGCCGGTGACGGGCAAGGCGGTTCACACCCTGCCGCCGCTTCCCGTGTCCCCGGCCGCCGGTGGGCCCGGAGCTGGGGTGGCGTGCGCCGGGAAGGCGGGA
The DNA here is from genome assembly GCF_042732255.1 of Kitasatospora sp. NPDC059803. Lineage (NCBI taxonomy): Bacteria > Bacillati > Actinomycetota > Actinomycetes > Kitasatosporales > Streptomycetaceae > Kitasatospora > Kitasatospora sp. NPDC059803. Next base: position 24,539 of record NZ_JBHWIJ010000023.1, read on the forward strand.
AACCCTTCCGGAAAGGTGAGGGTGAAGGAAGCGGAAGTTCCTTCCGTCCCTCCGTCCGAGAAGTTGACGGCGGGCATGGCGCTGCTGCTCGAACTCGGGCGCAGGGACCCCAGGATGGCGCTGGCGGGCAAGCCGCTGTGCGATCAGGCCGCGCGGGTGGAGGGGTTGCTCGCGGGCGGGTGGAGCGGGGAGGCGCTGGCGGGGATTCTGGCCGCGCCCTTGCCGGAGAGGGTCACGCACAGCGTGGGGGCGGTGTTGGCGGGGAGGTTGGCGAAGGTGCCGCCCGTTCCGTTGACCCCGTTGACCCCGTTGACTCCGGGGGCAAGCGGCGGGCCGCGCCGGCATGAGTGCCCTGGGCGGGACGGCTTGTGCGGGCGGCCCGTCGCCGGGGTCGGGCAGGTGTGCGGGGAGTGCCGGGCTCCGAGGGTGTCGCGGGCCTTGCCGTAGTCGACCCCGGGGCGGGGAGGCGGAGTTCACCCGCCCGGCGGTCGGGAGTCCGGCGGCCGGAACGTCACCGGTGCGTCGAAGGCGGCCCGGCGGGTGGCGCGGCGCAGGGCGCGCAGGACGGCGGTGCCGAGGGTGAGGCAGAGGACGACGGTGAGGGCGGCGCGGGGGAGGTCCCAGCCCAGCGACGTGGTGAGGCAGTAGGCGGCGAAGCGGACCAGGTTGGCGGGCAGCGGGTCGCCGGGGACGAAGGAGATGGAGCCGGAGAGCCCGGCGATGTACGGCCAGCCCTGGAGGTTCATGATCGTGCCGTAGAGGACGGAGGCCAGCGCGCCGTAGCCCGCGAGCAGCCAGAGTTCGCGCCGGCCGCGCAGGCGGGCGGAGCCCGGGAGCAGGCCGGCGCCGAGGCAGACCCAGCCCATGGCGAGCATCTGGAACGGCAGCCAGGGCCCGACGCCGCCGGTGAGCAGCGCGGACGCGAACATCGACAGCGAACCGAGGACGAAGCCGAAGCCCGGCCCGAGCACCCGGCCGGACAGCACCATGAGGAAGAACATGGGCTCCAGCCCCGCCGTGCCCGCGCCGAGCGGCCGCAGTGCCGCGCCCGCCGCTGCGAGCACCCCGAGCAGGGCCACGGACTTGGCGTCCAGGCCGGGCGCGCCGCCGCCCGCCGTGCGGCCCTCGGAGATCTGGGCGATGACGACGGCGAGGAGCAGCGGCAGCAGCAGGGCGAACAGCCAGGGGGCGTCGGTGGCGTGGCCGACCAGGGCGGACTTGGTGGAGGCGAGCAGCGGCCAGCCGAAGGCCGTCACGCCGACGAGGGAGGTCAGGAGCAGGGCCGTCAGCGAGCGGCGGCCGAGCGGAACAGGGCGGCTCATGCGCTCAGCGCCTCCGCTACCTGGCGGACGGTGAGCCACGGGCCGGGGGCCAGCACCTTGGCGACCTGCGGGGCGAACGCCGGGGAGGAGACGACGACGTCGGCCGTCGGGCCGTCGGCGACGATCTCGCCCTCGGCCAGGATCACCGTGCGGTGGGCGAGTTCGGCGGCGAGTTCGACGTCGTGGGTGGCCAGCAGGACGGCGTGGCCTTCCGTCGCGAGGTCGCGCAGGATCTCCACCAGCCGGGCCTTGGCGGCGTAGTCGAGGCCGCGGGTCGGCTCGTCGAGCAGCAGCAGCGGGGGCCGGGCGGTGAGCACGACGGCGAGCGCGAGGGTGAGCCGCTGGCCTTCGGAGAGGTCGCGCGGGTGGGTGGTGTCGGCGATGCCGGGCAGCAGCCGTTCGACCAGGGCGCGGCAGGTGCCGGGGGTGGCGCCCGCGTCGGTGTCGGCGGCGGCGCATTCGGCGGTGACGCTCTCGCCGTAGAGGAGGTCGCGCGGGTCCTGCGGGACGAGGCCGACCTGGCGGATCAGTTCGGCCGGGCGGGTGCGGTACGGGGTGCGGCCGCCGACCGTCACCCGGCCGGAGGCGGGGGTGTGCAGGCCGACCAGGCTGCCCAGCAGGGTGGACTTGCCGGCGCCGTTGCGGCCCATCAGGGCCGTGATCTCGCCGGGGTGCAGCGCCAGGTCGATGCCGCGCAGGGCGTGGACGGGGCCGCGCCGGACGGCGAGGCGCTCGGCGGCGGCGGTCGGGGCGGCGGTCGAAGCAGGGGCGGCGGTCGGAGCCGCAGGGGCCGCGCTCGGGTGCAGGCCGTCCAGCCGGGAGCGCAGCCCGGCGGCCTTGCGGCGGGCGTCGCGGACGGACAGCGGCAGCGGCCGCCAGCCGGCGAGCCGTCCGAGGCCGACCACCGGCGGGTGCACCGGCGAGTGCGCCATCACCTCGGCGGGCTCGCCGAGGACGGGTGGGGCGCCCGGGGTGAGCAGCAGCACCTGGTCGGCGTACTGGACGACGCGCTCCAGCCGGTGCTCGGCCATCAGCACGGTGGTGCCGAGGTCGTGCACGAGCCGCTGGAGGACGGCCAGCACCTCCTCGGCGGCGCCCGGGTCCAGCGCCGAGGTGGGCTCGTCGAGGACCAGGACACGCGGGTGCACGGTGAGCACCGAGCCGATCGCGACGCGCTGCTGCTGGCCGCCGGAGAGGGAGGTGAGGGCGCGGTCGCGCAGGTCGGCGAGGCCGAGCAGGTCGAGGGTCTCCTCGACCCGGCGCCGCATCACGTCGGCGGGCAGGCCCAGGGACTCCATGCCGTAGGCGAGTTCGTCCTCGACGGTGTCGGTGACGAAGTGCGCCAGCGGGTCCTGGCCCACCGTGCCCACCAGGTCGGCGAGTTCGCGCGGCCGGTGTTCGCGGGTGTCCCGGCCGCCGACCGTGACCCGGCCGTGCAGGGTGCCGCCGGTGAAGTGCGGGACGAGCCCGCTGACCGCGCCCAGCAGGGTGGACTTGCCGGAGCCCGACGGGCCCACCAGCAGGCAGAGTTCGCCTTCGGGGACGGTCAGGTCGACGTCCGCGACGGCGGGGGCGGCGGCGTCCGCGTACCGGACGGAGACCTGCTCGAAGGTGATCACGAAGCCCTCCGGGGCGGGGTCGGGGCGGCGAACGCCGGTACCAGGCCGAGCAGTACGGCCAGTACGGCGGCCAGCGGCAGCGCGGGGACGGTCGGCGGGACGACGGTGGGCGCGAAGGCGGCCGGGTCGCGCGTGGACAGGTAGATGGTCAACCCGGCGACGGCGGCTCCCGAACCGGCGGTCAGCCACTCGGGCAGCGCCCAAGGGTCGGGCCGGTAGCGGGTTCTGACGGATCGCCGGCTGCCGAGCAGTAGCCCGGCGAAGGCGGCGGCCAGGCCCAGCAGCAGCACCGGCGGCGCCCAGCCCGCGCCGCCGGCGGTCAGCAGCCCGTACGCGGCCAGGCAGATTCCGAGCAGGCCGGCCAGGGTGAGCGCGGCCGTCGCCCGGGCGAGCCGGCGCGGGACGTCCGCGGTGCGGCCGAAGCCGCGGGTGTCCATCGCCGCGGCCAGCGCCACCGAACGCTCCAACGCGCCCTCCAGGACGGGCAGTCCGACGCTCAGCACGGCGGCGATCCCCCGGTCGGTGCGGCCACGCAGGCGGCGGGCCGCCCGCAGCCGGCGGACGTCCGCGACCAGGTTCGGCGCGAAGGTCATCGCCACCACCACCGCCACGCCAGCCTCGTACAGCGCGCCGGGCAGGGCGCGCAGCAGGCGGGCCGGGCTGGCCAGCGCGTTCGCGGCGCCCACGCAGACCAGCAGGGTGGCCAGGCGCAGCCCGTCGTACAGCGCCGCGAGCAGGCCCTCCACGGTCACCCGGCCGCCGATCCGCACTCCCTGCGCCCAGGTGGGAAGCGGCACTTCGGGCAGCGTGAACAGCACGTGCGTGCCCGGGACCGGCGAGCCGAGCAGCACCGCGAACACCAGCCGGATGCCCAGCACCAGCAGGCCCAGCCGCAGGAACGCGCCGTACGAGCGTGACCAGGGCGCGTCGCCGCGCCGGGCCGCGACCACGTACCCGGCGACGGCGGCGAGCAGCAGCAGGATCACCGGATTGGTGGTGCGGGTCGCCGCCGCGCCCAGCCCGAGCGCCCACAACCACCAGGCCCCGGGGTGCAGTTGCCGGGGTCCGGTGGGCGGGCGGGTGGCGCGGGCGGTGCTCATGGATCAGTCCAGGTGGAGGAGTCCGGAGGGGTATGGGAAGGGGGAAGGCGGCGTCAGGAAGTGCGGCGGCGGCGCGCCTGCCAGACGGCACCGCCGGCCAGCACGGCGATCAGCGCGCCACCGGCGATCAGGCCGACGTCCGGGCCGGAGTCCGAGCCGCCGTCGCCGGACGGGCCGGCCGGCTTGGCAGCCGACCCGAGCTGGTCGGCGCACCCGGTCTTCGGGAAGCCCGCGATGGCGCAGAGCAGGCCGTTGGCGTCGTAGCGCAGCGGCGGGGCGACGGCGGCCAGCACCTCGGCCGAGGTGGCGTTCGAGACGACGCTGGCGCACGCGCTCCGCTGCTCGGGCGGAGCCTCGGCGGAACCGGAACCGGAACCGGAACCGGAGCTAGAACCGGAACCGGAACCCGAGCCCGAGCCCGAGCCGGAGTCGGCGGCGGTGCCGAAGTCCAGCACGACGGCGACCCGCTTGCGGCCCGCCTGCGTGGGCGTGTCCGCGCAGAGGGCGGCGAAGTCGCCCGCCGCCCGGGGCTGCGCGGCCTGCTGCCCGCCGTCCGGACTCACCGCGAACCGCCACCCGTCGACGGCCCCGTCCGGGGGGGGGGGGGGGCCGGGCGCCCGGGGGGGCGCGGCCCCCCGCCCCGGCGGGGGCCGCCCGCCACGACGACAGGCCGTCAGGCCGCGCGCGCACCGACAGGCCGCCAAGCCGCGCGCACCGGCGATCCGCCGAACCACGCGCGCACCGACAGGCCGTCAGGCCGCGCGCACCGCCGGTCCCGTCAGGCCGCGCGCACCGGCGGCCCGGCCGGGCGCGCCAGCCGGGCCAGGGCCAGCGGCTCGAAGATCCCCATCAGCACCGGGTCCACCGGCCGTACCACCGCCGGAGCGGGCGCGACGGGAGCGGGGGAGCGCAGCAGCGCCAGGTAGAGCTCCTGGGTCTCGGCGGCCGGGTCGATGCCCAGCTCCTCCGCCAGCACCCGGCGCAGCTGCTGGTAACAGCGCAGCGCCTCGGCCCGGTTGCCGGCCGCGGCCAGCGCCTCCATCCGGCAGCGGTAGGCGCTCTCGCGGAACGGGGCGCGGCGCACCGCCTCGTCGGCCCAGCGCAGCGCGTGGTGCTCCTCGCCCAGCGCCGAGGCCGACAGGCTCGCCGTCTCCAGCGCGGACATCCGCAGTTCCTCCACGTGCTCGCGCACCCCGCCCGCCCACTCGCCCTCGTGGTCGGGCAGGAACGCGCCGCGCAGGTTGGCGATCGCCCCCGCGGCCAACTGCTGCGCCACCGCGTAGGAGCGGGCCGCGTACGCCTCCCCGGCCTCCCCGACCGCGCTGGCGGCGGCCTCCAGGTCCACCGCCGCGTCCGCGGGCAGCCGCAGGACGTAGCGCCCGCCCTGGGCGATCAGCGGGGTGGCGCCCGGGCCCTGGCCGGGGGAGGCGACGAAGGCCCGCACCCGCGAGACCACGCTGCGCAGCGCGGAGGCCCAGGTGTCGGGCAGGCCGTCGGGCCAGATGGTGTCGGCCAGCTGGTCGCGGCTGGTGCCGGCGGAGCGTTCCAGGACCAGGCGGGCGAACGCCACCTGGGCCTGGGCGCTGGACAGGTGCTGCGGGGCGCCGCGGTCGTGCTCGATCGTCACAAGTCCTGTCAGGCGGATCAGCATGAGAATGTCCCCGATCTGCCGGACGGACTGTCTTCCCGGAAGCCGTTCAACGTGCTCCAACCCCCTTGAGCCAAAGCGGAGCCGACGGCCCGTGACGCCGGGCCGACGGCGTGGGAAACCTGGACCGGAAATTCCGCCTACCAGCCGTTCGGTTTCGGCGGATTTCGACCATACATTCGGCGCATCACACGGTGTCAACACTGGTCGACAAAACATACCCACCGGCCGGTCCATGCGTCGTGGACGCAGGGTTTCTGCACGTCAGAGCGTTACCGCAGGCCGAGAACACGGCTATTGCGGACGCCTTGCGCATCCTGCCGTAGAAATGTAGTCATCCTTGAGCACCCCGCGTGAAGGCTTCGAGAAACACCACCCACCCCCTGCGCCGGGCACCACCCGTAAAAGCCCCGGGACTATCCCGGGAGGAAACCCCAGCACCACCACCCGCCCCCGCGCCGGGAAATACCGAAAACAATCCGGAACAAGCCGACGACGAACCGCCGAACAGCCGACGGACAACCGGCGGCAAACCGACGGCAAACCGCACGGCAAAACCGCCGCGCGCCCGCCGCGCCCCGCCGAGAAGGAGACCCGCACGTGAACGCCACCGGAGCATGGGACCGCCTGGAGCCGAAGCTCGCCGCCACCCTGGACCGCGTGGCCGCGCTGGAGTCCGACCCCTCACGCCGCAACAGCTTCGTCGCCTACACCATGGAACGCGACAGCGCCTACTGCGACCTGGACGGCGAGCGCCTGCTCATGATGTCCGGCTACAGCTACCTGGGCCTGGCCGGAGACGAACGCGTGGTGGCCGCCGCCAAGGCCGCCGTCGACGTCTACGGCACCGGCAACCACGGCGTGCGCGCCCTGGCCGGCACCATCCCGCTGCACGAGGAACTGGAAGCCGAGGTCGCCCGCTTCGCCCGCCGCGAACGCGCCCAGGTCTTCGGCTCCGGCTACGCCGCCAACGTCGGCACCGTCGGCGCCCTGGTCGGCCAGGGCGACACCGTCCTGATCGACAAGTACGACCACGCCAGCATCGTCGACGGCTGCCGCCTCTCCGGCGCCACCGTCACCCGCTTCCGCCACAACGACGTCGACCACCTGGAACGCCGCCTCAAGGCCGCCTCCCCGACCGGCGTGCGCCTGGTCATCGTCGACAGCGTCTACTCCATGGACGGCGACATCGCCCCGCTGCCCGAACTGCGCGCGGTCTGCGACGCCCACGACGCCCTCCTGATGGTCGACGAGGCCCACGCCCTGGGCGTCATCGGCGAGACCGGCGGCGGCATCGAGGAGCACTTCGGCTACCGCCACCGCGTCGACATCAAACTCGGCACCCTCTCCAAGGCCATCCCCTCCATGGGCGGCTGGGTCGCCGGCAGCCACGAACTGATCGGCCACCTGCGCTACGCCGCCCGCCCGTTCCTGTTCTCCGCCGCCCTCGGCCCCGCCCAGACCGGCGCCGCCCTGGAGTCCCTGCGGATCCTGCGCCGCGAACCCGAACGCGTCACCCACATCCAGGTCCAGGCCGAGCGCCTGCGCCGGCGCCTCAACGACGCCGGCATCTCCACCATGGACTCCGCCACCGCCGTCCTGCCCGTCATCGCCGGCTCCGACGACGCCGCCTACGACTACGCCACCGCCTGCCGCAAGGCCGGCGTCATCGGCCTGCCCGTCGTCACCCCCGCCGTGCCCAACGACCTGGCCCGGCTGCGGATCGCCGTCACCGCCCGCCACACCGCCGCCGACATCGACTTCGCCGCCGACGCCTTCCTGACCGCCGCCGCCCAGACCGGCCTCATCTGACCGAGACGGCCCCCGGCCCACCCAGGAAGGCCCGCCGGCCCCCGGCCCCGCCCCACCTGGGAAGGCCCGCGCCGGCCCCCAACGCCCGGAAAGGACAAGACCATGGCAGCCCGCCCCACCCGGCCCCCCATCGCCGTCACCGGCCTGGGCGTCGTCAGCCCCGCCGGCCACACCCCGGACGCGTTCTGGCGCACCGTCAGCACCGGCACCCCCACCGCCACTGCCCTCACCGACCCCGCCCTGGCCCGCCACCGGGTCCGCCTGGGCTGCCGCGTCACCGGCCTGCCCGACAACGGCCCCGTCCCCGCCAAGGACGCCCGCCGCCTCGACCCCTTCGCCCACTACGGCACCCTCGCCGCCCTCGCCGCCCACCAGGACGCCGGCGCCCCCGAACCCGATCCCGGCCGCAGCGCCATCGTCGTCGGCAACGCGGTCGGCGGCCGCACCACCAGCGACCGCGAATCCGCGCTCTTCACCACCGCCGGACCCCTGCGCGTCAGCCCCCTGATGCCCCTGGTCACCATGCCCAACGCCGCCGCCGCCCAGATCGCCATGCGCCTGGCCTGGACCGGCCCCGCCCTGACCATCGCCACCACCTGCGCCTCCAGCGCCGACGCCATCGGCCACGCCGCCCTCCTCCTGGAAACCGGCCGCGCCGACATCGTCATCGCCGGCGGCTGCGAAGCCACCCTCACCCCCGTCACCCTCGCCGCGTTCGGCAACCTCGGCGCCCACTCCCAGCGCAACGACGACCCCGCCCGCGCCAGCCGCCCCTTCGACACCGACCGCGACGGCTTCGTCATGGGCGAAGGCGCCGGCTTCCTCGTCCTCGAACGCCTCGCCGACGCCCGCGCCCGCCACCGCACCCCCTACGCCCTCCTCGCCGGCTACGGCTCCAGCGCCGACGCCTACCACCTCTCCAACCCCCGCCCCGCCGGCGCCGGCGCCGTCGCCGCCATGCGCGCCGCCCTCACCGACGCCGGCCTCACCCCCGCCGACATCGCCCACGTCAACGCCCACGGCACCTCCACCGTGCACAACGACCGCGCCGAAGCCGCCGCGCTGCGCACCGTCTTCGGCCCGCACGGCGTGCCCGTCACCTCCACCAAGGGCGCCATCGGCCACCTCATCGGCGCCGCCGGCGCCGTCGAGCTGATCGCCGCCGTGCAGGCCATGAACAGCCGCCTCGCCCCTCCCACCGCCAACCACGAGCACACCGAACAGGGCCTGGACCTCGACGTCGTCCACGGCACCGCCCGCCCCATCCGCGCGGGCGCGGCCCTGTCCAACTCGTTCGGCTTCGGCGGCCACAACTCGACCCTGGTGGTGACCCCGCTATGACCACGACCACACCCGCGACCGCTACGGCGACCGGGCCCGCCCACCGCGCCCGCACCAGCACCACCGTGACCGCCGACGCCCTGGCCGCCTACCGCACCGCCGCCCGCACCGGCCTGCCCCCCGCCCCGGACGCCGCCGCCGCCCCCGCCCACCCCTTCGTCCTCGCCCACACCCTCGCCCAGCACACCGTCACCACCCTGACCACAGGCGACACCGGCTTCACCGGCGTGGTCCACCTCGCCCAGGAGATCCACACCCACCACCCCCTCACCGCCGGCACCCACGTCGACATCGACGTCACCGTCACCGCCGCCCGCCGCGAAGCCCGCGGCACCCGCCTGGCCCTCACCACCCACCTCACCGACGGCACCCGCACCCTGGCCCACCTGACCACCTCCGCCCTGCTCGTCGGCGCCACCACCATCGAACCCTTCGGCACCCTGGGCCCCGCCGCCCACCCCGGCACCACCCCCGACACCGAACCCCTCACCCTCACCCACACCCTCACCCCCGCCGACGTCACCGCCTACGCCCACGCCGCCGGCGACCTCAACCCCCTGCACCTCGACGACGCCGCCGCCCGCGCCGCCGGATTCCCCGCCGCCATCGCCCACGGCATGCACCTGGTCGCCCTCGCCACCGAGGAGATCACCGACCGCCACGCCGACGGCGACCCCACCCGCCTCACCGCCCTGGGCGCCCGCTTCGCCGCCCCCACCACCCCCGGCACCCCGCTGCGCCTGACCCTGCAGCCCTACGACCGGGGCACGGTGGTGCGCTTCACCGTCGCCACCCAGGCCGGCACCGCCGTCAAGGCCGGCTGGGCCGCCCTCACCCCGGCGGGGGAGTGAGACCCCGATGACCACACCCGCCGAACCCGCCGCGTCCGCCGCACCCGCCGCGCCCGCCGTGCAGGCCCCGCCGCCGCTGTCGCTGCCCGACGCGTTCACCGCCCACGCCCGCACCCGGCCCGACGCCGTCGCCCTCCTGTGGCACGAGCGCGCCGTCACCTACCGCGAACTCGCCGAAACCGCCGAACGCGAACGGCTGCGCCTGCACACGCTGGACCTCGCCCCCGGCGAGCCGGTGGGCCTGCCCGCCGCCAAGTCCCCCGAGCAGATCGCCCTCGTCCTGGCCTGCCTGATCGAGCGCCGCCCCTTCCTGCTGCCCTCCCCGCAGCTGGCTCCCGCCCTGCTCGCGGCCCTGTTCGCCCAGGCCGGCGCCCGCCACCTGCTCGCCCCCCTCGGCCAGGACGCCCCCGCCCTGCCCACCCTGGCCCGCCCCGCTCCCGTGCCCACCCTCGCCGCCGGCACCTCCTTCCTGCTCACCACCTCCGGCTCCACCGACCTGCCCAAGATCGTCCCCCTCGCGCAGGCCGCCGTCGACCGCTTCACCGCCTGGGCCCACGACACCTTCGACCTCGGGCCCGGCCGCGTCGTCGCCAACTACGCCCCCCTCAACTTCGACCTGTGCCTGCTCGACGTGTGGGCCACCCTCGCCGCCGGCGGCACCGTCCTGCTCATCGACCCCGCCCACGCGCTCAACGCCCGCCACCTGCTCGCCCAGCTCACCCGCCACCGCCCGCACGTCCTCCAGGCCGTCCCCCTCGCCTACGCCCTCCTCGCCCAGGCCGCCGCCCAGCCGGCAGGCGTCGCGGTGCTGGACAGCGTCGAGCACGCCGCGTTCACCGGCGACGCCATCGACGCCCGCACCCTGGTCGCACTGCCCGCCCTGCTGCCCGGCGCCGCGCTCTACAACATCTACGGCTGCACCGAGACCAACGACAGCTTCCTGCACTGCCTGGACCGCCTGGACGCCACCGCCGCCCTGCCGGTGCCCATCGGCACCCCCCTGCCCGGGGTGCGCACCCTGCTCGCCGCCCCCGACGGCACCCCCGTCACCGGCCCCGGCCGCGGCGAACTGTACGTCTCCACCCCCTTCCAGGCCGCCGGCTACCTGGACCGCTCCCGCGACACCGGCCGCTTCACCACCCAGCCCGAAGGCGCCGGGCCCGGACGGCGCTGGTTCCGCACCGGAGACCTGGCCGTCCGCGACGAACACGGCCGCCTGCACCTGACCGGACGCGCCGACTTCCAGGTCAAGGTCCGCGGCGTCGCCGTCAACACCGCCGAGGTCGAACGCGTCCTGCTCGCCCACCCCGAGGTCCGCGAGGCCGCCGTCGCCGCCGCCCCGGACCCGCTGACCGGCAAACGCCTGCACGCCGCCGTCCAACGCGCCGCCGGCTCCGCCCTCAACAGCCTCACCCTGCGCGAACACCTCGCCCGCAACCTGCCGCGCGCCGCCGTGCCCGAACGCCTGGCCATCCACGACGCCCCGCTGCCCAAGACCGCCACCGGCAAGGTCGACCGCAAGGCCGTCCTGCCCACCGCCTGACCGAGCCACCCGACCCATCACCTGATTACGCCACCAAAACCCCACACACCCAAGGGAGTTGCGAGCCATGAGCAACATCGCCCAGATCAAGCGGTTCCTCATCGAGGAGTTCCTGCCCGACGTCACCCCCGAGCAACTCGCCGACGACCACGACCTGCTCTCCGACGGCGTCATCGACAGCCTGGGCGTCCTCAAGCTCATCGCCTGGGTCGAGGACCACTTCGCCCTGCCCGTCGACGACACCGACCTCGACCCCAACAACTTCCGCTCCGTCACCGCCATCGACGCCTTCATCACCCAGCGCCGCGCCGTCCCGGCCAGCGCCGTGGCAGGCGGCTGACCCGTGCACCCGGCCCTCACCGCCCTGCTCGCCGGGCACGACGTCGACCTGGACACCTGGCGCTCGTGGTGGGACCAGCTGGAGCAGCGCACCCCGGGCCCGGCCCGCGACAGCGACCGGGCCCAGGCCGCGGCCCTGCTGGCCGCCCTCACCACCCGCCTGCCCGCCCCCGACACCCTCGCCGCCTTCACCACCTCCCTGACCGAACGCAGCCCCCACCCCGGCCCCGCCCACCCCGCCAGCGTCAACATCGTCGGCACCGGCGGCGGCCCGGCCACCTTCAACCTCTCCACCGCCGCCGCCCTGACCGCCGCCGCCATGGGCGTACCCGTCGTCAAGACCGGCTCCCGCGCCTACACCAGCAGCGCCGGCTCCATCGACCTGCTGGAGCGCCTCGGCATCACCCTCACCTCCTCCCACACTGCCACCGCCGACCACCTCGCCCGCCACGGCATCGCCTTCGCCGGCCCCCACGTCTACCCGCCCGCCCTCACCCGCCTGGCCCGCCTCCTGTTCCCGCTCACCCTCAAACCCTTCGGCCGCCTCCTCAACACCCTCGGCCCGCTGCTCGCCACCGTGCCCGTCACCGCCCAGCTCACCGGCACCAGCGCCACCACCGACCTGCCCGCCCTGCGCCACCTCGCCCCCCGCACCCTGGGGCGCGCCGTGTGGCTGGCCACCAACACCGCCGGCGCCGACGAACTCCTGCCCTTCGCCGACAACACCCTGCACACCCCCGACACCACCCTCCACCTGCCCGCCGGCTCCATCGCCCCCGCCGACGGCACCCTGGCCGACCTCGCCCCCCACCCCGAGGACCTCACCGGCCACTTCCTGCAAGCCCTCGCCGGCCGCGCCGGCCCCACCGCCACCCACACCATCGCCCTCAACGCCGCCGCCCTCGCCCTCGCCTCGGGCCGCCACACCCACTGGCACACCGCCCACACCGCCGCCCTGGACGCCCTGGCCGACGGCGCCCCCCGCGCCCTGGCCGCCCGCCTGCGCGCCGACCACAAGGCCCCCGCCCATGCCTGACACCACGTTCTTCGCCGCCCGCGCCGACGGCCGCCCGCACCTGGCCCTGTTCCTCAACGCCGGAGACCCGCCCGCCCGCCTCACCGACCTGGCCCTCGTGCTGGAGGAGGAAGGCGTCGACGTCCTCGAACTCGCCGTCCCCTTCCCCAACTCGCCCACCGACGGCCCCGTCATCCGCCGCTCCGCCGACCGGGCCCTGGCCGCCGGCACCACCCTGGACACCGTCCTGGACGAACTCGCCACTCTGCGGCCCCAGTTGAAGAACATGAAGATCGCACTGCTCGCCGACTGGAGCCACAGCCTGCGCGCCGCCGACCCCGCCACCTGCGCCCGCGCCATCGCCCAGGCCGGCGCCGACGCCCTGCTCGTCCACGCCCTGCCGCCCCGCCTGCGCCCCGCCTGGCGCCAGGCCCTGCGCGAGGCCGCCCTGCCGCAGGTCGCCACCTGCTACCCGACCTCCACCCCCGAGGTCCTCACCGCCGCCGCCCGCGACGCCCACGACGCCTACGTCTACCTCGTCGCCCACTACGGCCGCTCCGGCACCACCCCCGCGCAAGGCCACCACACCCTGGCCGCCACCGTCGCCACCCTGCGCGCCGCCGCCCCCGCCACCCCGGTCGCCATCGGCTTCGGCGTCAAGAGCGCCGCCGACCTGGACGGGGGGGGGGGCGCGCCCCGCCCCACCGCGCCCCCTCGCGGGGCGCCCGGCGCGCCTCCCCCACACAGCGC
>NZ_JBHWIJ010000023.1:37888-49190 GCF_042732255.1 Kitasatospora sp. NPDC059803
CCCTGGGGGTCGGCCGCCACCCCCCCCCCCCCGGGCGGGCGGGCCCCCCCCCGGCGCCCCCCCCGCCGCGATCGTCGGCTCCGCCGCCGTCGCCCGCATCGAGACCGCCCTCACCGAGGGCCGCGACGCCGCCCAGGCGCTGCGCGCCCTCCTCCACGACCTCCGCCCGCCCGGGCCACCCCAGCCCGCCACGGCCGGACGCACCACCACCAGCACCACCGCCGTACCGCGCACCACCGCCACACCGCGCACCACCAGCACGAGCACCACCCCCGGCACCACCACCCTCGCCCGCTGACACGAAAGGCAGAACCAGCATGCTGATCCGCGACCTTGACGACGTCCAGACCGTCGAGTGGGGCAACGGCCTGTCCCGCCGCTTCCTGGTGGCCGGCGACAACCTCGGCTACACCCTCACCGACACCATCGTCAACGCCGGCACCAAGTCCCGCCTGGAGTACCGCAACCACCTGGAGGCGTGCTACTGCATCGCCGGCTCCGGCGAGGTCATCGCCATGGACGGCACCTCCCACCCCATCACCCCCGGCCGCCTCTACGCCCTCGACCAGCACGACGCCCACTACCTGGTCGCCAGCCCCCACGAGGACCTGCGCCTGGTCTGCGTCTTCTCCCCGGCCCTGCGCGGCGACGAGGTCCACCAGCTCGACGCCTCCTCCTCCTCCGCCTACTAGGCGAAGCCCCCCCCTTCGAGTCACGCGCCGGCGCCCCGCGCGCCGGCCTGCCACCCCGGGCCCCGCACGCGGGCCCGGGAGGAAGGCGGCACGTCCATGATCCGCTGGAACGCCGACCAGCACGCCCTGCGCGAGGGCCTGGCCCGCTTCGGCGACGACCTGAGCGCCGGCCACATCGAAGGCGACGAACAGGCCGCCTTCTCCCACGACAAGTGGCGCCTCGTCCAGAAGACCGGAATCCTGTCCCTGCCCTTCGAGGAACGCTACGGCGGGCTGGGCCAGTCCCTGCTCACCACCATGTACGTCCTGGAGGGCCTGGGGCAGACCTGCCGCGACGGCGGCCTCAACTTCTCCGTCACCACCTCCCTCGCCTCCACCGGCGTCCCCCTCCAGGCCTTCGGCTCACCCGCCCTCAAAGAGGCCTACCTGCCGCGCATCGCCTCCGGCGAGGCCATCGGCGCCCACGCCATCACCGAGTCCGAGGGCGGCTCGGACGCCATGCAGATGCGCACCCGCGCGATCCGCGACGGCGACCACTTCGTCCTCAACGGCGCCAAGACCTTCGTCAGCAACGGCCCCGTCGCCGACGTCATCGTCGTCTACGCCCGCACCCACCCCCAGGGCGGGGCGCTCGGCGTCACCGCGTTCCTCCTGGACCGCGACATGCCCGGCATCAGCACCGGAAACCCCATCAAGAAGATGGGCCTGCGCACCTCACCGCTGTCCGAGGTCTACCTCGACGACGTCAAGGTGCCCGCCTCCCGGGTCCTGGGCCGCGTCGGCGGCGGCTTCCTCGTCCTGGACCACGTCATGAAACGCGAGATCCTCTACTCCTTCATCGTCAACACCGGCGAGATGCAGCACCGCCTGGCCCGCTGCCTCGACTACGCCAAGACCCGCATGTCCTTCGGCAAGCCCATCGGCTCCTACCAGTCGGTCGCCAACAAGATCGTCGACACCAAGATCCGCCTGGAGACCGCCCGCAAGTGGCTCTACGACACGGCCCAGCGCCTGGAGGCAGGCGAGAACGTCACCGTCGACATGGCGATCGCCAAACTCCTCACCAGCGAATCCAACCTCGCCACCTCGCTGGCCGCCGTCCAGGTCTTCGGCGGCAACGGCTACATGTCGGAGTACGGGCTGGAGAAGGACGTGCGCAACGCCGTCGCCGGCACCATCTACTCCGGCAGCAACGAGATCCAGTACAACCGCATCGCCGCCATGCTCGGACTCGGCAAGTGAGCGCCCCTGCCCCGCCCCGCCCGCTGCCGCCCGCGCGGCCCCGCCACCTCAAGGTGTGCGGGGCCCGCACCCGCGCCGACCTCACCCTCCTCGCCGAATCCGGCCCCACCCTGGTGGGCCTGTGGCACGGCGTGCCCGGCGGCCCCGCCGAACTCTCCGAACAACACCTCGCCCACCTCGCCGCCACCGCCATCCGCCTGGGCCTGGAACCCGTCCTGGTCACCTTCCTCGACGACGCCGACCGACTCGCCCGCCTCGCCCGCGCCACCGGCATCCGCTGGATCCAGCTCCACGCCTACCAGAACCCCGCCCTCGTCACCGAACTGCGCCACCACCTGCCCTACGCCGTCCTCGTCAAAGTCCTCCACCTCTCCCGCGGCCGCTGCCTGGAACGCCCCTTCATCGGCGCCTTCGAACGCGCCGGCTGCGACCTGTTCCTCCTGGACACCGTCACCGACGACGGCCGCGTCGGCTCCACCGGCCACCCCCTGGCCCCCGCCGACGTCCACACCCTGCTGCCCCGCCTCACCATCCCCTTCCTCCTCGCCGGCGGCCTGAACGCCGCCAACCGCGACACCTACCGCACCGTCACCGACCACCCCCTGTACGCCGGTGCCGACATCGACACCGCCGCCCGCAACCGGGCCGGCGACTTCACCCACGAAGCCGTCACCGCCCTCGCCCACGCCTGGCACCCCCGCCCCAAGGAGGCTCACGTATGAGCGCCCCGCGGTTCCTCGACGCCCTGCTGGCCGCGAGACGCCCCCTGATCATGGAAGTCAAACTCCGCGACCCGCACGGCACCGACCTGCTGGGCCCGCGCACCGTCACCGACCTCGTCACCCGCTACGAACAGGCCGGCGCGCCCTGCCTGTCCGTGGTCACCGGCCGCTGGTTCGGCGGCACCCCCCGCCTGCTGCGCGAGGTCACCGACGCCACCGACCTGCCCGTCCTGCAGAAGGACTTCCTCACCCGCCCCGCCCAACTGGAGGCCGCCGCCGCCCTCGGCGCCTCCGCCGTCCTGCTCACCGCCGCCCTGCTGCCCGCCACCTCCCTGCACCGCCTGGTCACCACCGCCCTCGCCCTGGGCCTGACCCCGTTCGTCGAGATCACCGGCGAACACGAACTCGCCCACCTGCCCCAGCCCGAACACTGCGTCATCGCCGTCAACAACAAGGACATCCGCACCCGCGAACGCGACCGCGGCGACCTCGGACGCAGCCTGCGCCTGCTGCCCGCCCTGCACGCCACCGGCACCCGCGCCCCCGTCTCCGCCTCCGCCATCACCGAACCCGCCGACGCCGCCCGCCTCCTGGACGCCGGCTACGCGGGACTGCTCATCGGCACCACGCTGATGCGCCAGAGCGACCTCACCGGCTGGCTCACCGACCTCGACACCGCCCGCGCCGGGACCACCGCCCGCGCCGGAGCCACCGCCCGCGCCGGGGCCGCCGTATGAGCTTCCGTCCGAACCCGCGGCCCAACCCCCGCCTCGCCACCCGCTCCCTGGTCCTGGACGCCGGCGGCATCCCCGTCTCCGCCCTCGTCGCCGAACCCCAGGACCGCGCCCCCAAGGCCGTCCTCCTCGCCATCCACGGCCGCGGCATGCGCGCCGCCTACTTCGCCGGCCCCGCCCACCCCGACACCAGCCTGCTCACCCTGGCCGCCGACCTCGGCTACACCGTCCTGGCCCTGGACCGCCCCGGCCACGGCGCCTCCGCCCACCGCCTGCCCGACGGCCAGCTCATCGCCGACCAGGCCGCCACCCTGCACGCCGCCCTCACCGACTACGCCCGCGCCCACCCCGTCGGCGCCGGCGTCCAGCTCCTCGCCCACTCCTTCGGCGGCAAGATCGCCCTCCACCTCGCCGCCCACTGGCCCGCCGACCCCCGCCTGCCCCTGCTCGGCGCCGACATCTCCGGCCTCGCCCAGCACTACGCCCCCGGCGCGTGGGACCGGCCCGACGACCTCGCCGGCGGCGGCCGCCTCAACTGGGGCCCCCTCGGCCTCTACCCGCCCGGCACCTTCCACGCCGCCCGCACCCTGCTCACCCCCGTCCCCGCCCTCGAATCCCGCGAACTGGCCACCTGGCCCGCCCGCTACAGCGCCCTGGCCGCCCGCGTACGCGTGCCCGTGCGCCTCACCCTCGCCGACCACGAGGCCTGGTGGCGCCTGGAGCCCTCCCACCGCACCGCCCTCACCGCCGCCTTCCCCCCGGGCCTGGCCCACCTCGTCACCGCCCACCGCGCCGGCCACAACCTCTCCCTGGGCCACGCCGCCCGCCCCTACCACCTGCGCGCCCTCGCCTTCACCGACGAATGCCTCACCCGCCCCCGGCCCCAGCCCGCCACAGCCGCCCCCGAACCGGCCCTGGCCGCCGCCGGCTGACCGCAGGACGGGTGGGAGCCCGTGGACACCGCCCGCGGCGCGGTGGCCCTAGACGACCCCGCCCCCAGCGCGCTGCTGCTCACCCGGCGGCGCCACAGCGCCGAGGTCCACGCCGGCCCCGCCCTGCTGGCCCTGATCACCCGCGAGCCCGACGGCGACCTCGGGCCGGCCGCCATGCCCGAGGCCGCCGAGTAGGTCACTGCGCCATCGCCCGCGCCCATCGGCACGCCGCCGGGGCGCGTGAAGCGGATTGCCTTGGTGCCAAGATGCTCTGACGTCTCGTGGCCAACGGCTCTGCCGGCCCGGCCGTCGTTGCGCAGCGGACGGCTGCGTGAGAAGTCGGAGGGGCCGACTTCTCACGCAAGATGGGACGCCGCGACCGCGACCGCCTGTGCAACAGCCGCCCCGGCCATGGTCGGGCAGGACTTCTCGCAGCAACACCGGTTCCCCGATCCCCGTCGCGGCCGAACGGGCATCCGGCGGGACTCTTTCAGGTGAATGCCCTGGTATCGCCCGACGCGGATTCCACCCTCCGGTATTGGTTTCACCAAGAGCCACACACGTGGCACCGAGTGGCGCGAAGGGTGGAGCGTGCGCAAGCGCAGCCCTCACCGGAGAGCGCCGGGCAAGGGAGTTGGGGTTCATGAGGAATCGCTTCGCACGGGCGGCCCGCAGGGCCGGTCTGGCCGGGGTGGCACTGGTGACGGTCGCCGGAACGGCACTGCTGGCCACCCCGCCCGCGAACGCCGCCGAGCAGTGCTGGGGCGAGGACGTGTGCATGTGGGACCAGCTCGACGGACAGGGGCAGATCCACCGGGTCTCCAACCCCGCGGACGGCACCTGCCTCTCCCTCGACATCACCTGGGCCGACGGCACCACGTCCCAGGCCAAGACCGTTCACAACCCCGGATCCGGAGGGCTGGCCACGTTCGAAAGCACCGACTGTTCCGGCAAGCCGATCGTCCTGCTGGGCCCCAACAACTTTGCCAACATCGCCCGGGCCCATTCGGTGCGGGTCGTCGACTGCGAGAGCGGCAAGGTCTGTTTCTGGGAGAACGACAACTTCTCCGGGTCGAAGAGCGCGGCGGACTACGCGGACTCCTGTTCGCCCATCGGGATCGACTCCGCCAGGACGGTGTGGAACCGCACCAGCAAGGCGATCGGCCTCTACGAAGGATGGGCGTGCGTGGGCGCGGGCTGGAAGGCCGCACGGGGGCTGAACCTGTAGACCCTGCCCTCGTCGGAGATGACTTGGCCATCTTCGTGATCAGGGCCTTCTTGCAAGAGATCGCGGCCTGGTTCGACAGCCTCCAGATCCAGCCGCCCGGCCTGGTGCCGGTCGACGGCTGGCGGACTGACTCAGACAGTCACCTCGGCCGACCGCGCCCGAACCTGCTGGAGGGTCTCGTCGGCGCTTCTCTGCCCGGCCCAGCCCTCGGTGAGGGCGGCGCCGGCGGTGCGGCATTCGCCGTGGAACGTGGCGTATCCGCCGCCGCCCGGCAGCATGAAGTGCGCCTTGAACGCGCTTCGCTCCAAGTTGGTGGTCCCGTGGAACTGAGTGCCCATGAAGTCCGCACGCGCGAACCGGCAGTCGCTGAGGTCGAAGTCGATCAGAGTGGCGGCGGAAAGGCTGAGATCGACTCCGTCCCAGAACCGTTCGCGCGGCGGGGAATCCGGCGCCGCCCCGGGGTCGTGAGGGCGGAGGTGGTCGGTGAGGATCTGCTGCGCGGTCCGCCGTAGCCTCAGTTCGGCCACCTGCTCCGCGGTGAGCGCGGCTTCATCGCCGGCCTCGAACGCCAGCGGCGCCCTCAGGAATCCGCAGACCGCGTCGACGATTCTGGCCCGCTGGTCGGCGCGGGCCTGGCCGAGCGCGTCGAGCACGTGCAGTCCGGACAGCCGCACCGCCGGGTCGGCGTCGGCGAGCTGGTGGGCGTAGGGCGCCACGGACTCGTCCGTCACCAGCCGGCCCGGCCCGTTGTCCCCGGGACGCAGCACCCAGCCGAAGGGCCATTGCTGAGGGCTGAACGACTCTTCCGCGTCGTCGACTTCCGAAGCGTCGTCTTCGTCGGCGACAGTGTCCGCGGTCGCGCCGGTGAGATCCACGCTCGGCTGGTCGAGATGGACCTGATCGCCGAACCAGGCGTCGCCGAACTCCGCATCCGCCCCGAACCGTGCCTTCCAGAACCAGGCCGGACCGTGGAATCGCGCGCTGCGAAAGGACACCCGATCCCGGAAGCAGGTGCCGTCGCTGCCCTCGTACCAGGTCTGGTAGTCCTCTTGAAGCACGGCGCTCGGCCAGTTGGGATCGGCCTCGTTCGGCTCGCGCCAGGGGATCTGGACGCCGAACGGATCCGGCTTGTCAGAGGGCAGGTCGCCGTCCTCGTCGAACTCTTCGAATCGGGGGTCGTCCTCCTGGACGGACTCCTCACCACGGCCGAACCAGGCCAGATGGTCGAACCGGGCGCCGGCGAAGCCGGCCGGGGAGTGGAACCGCGCCAGCCCGAAGTGGGCGTCTGCGCCGAACCTGACGTCGGCGAACGACGCCTCGCCTTCGAACACGGCCCGCGCGAAGATCGCGTCGTCGCGGAAGTGAGCGCCGTCGAAGACGCAGCGGCCGCGGAAGTGGGCGTCCGCGAAGACAGCCGGGCCGAAGGAGCAGCCGCTGAAGTCGACGTCCGGCAGTACGGCGCCTTCCAGGGCGAAGGCGAGGTGGTCTCCGCCCCGCGCCAGCGCGACAAGAACCGCGACAGCACTGTCGACAGCTTCCACAACCGTGCCGCGCAGGTAACGGCACACGGCGTCGGCGGCAGGCTGGCGCAGCGCGGGATGTGCCCGGGCGAGTACCTCAAGCTCCTGCAAGCCGGCGTGGTGCGCGTCGGCGCCCGGCCCCGCCAAGCAGTCGGCTATCCGCTGAAACTCCCCGGAGGCGTCCGGGTCCCTCGGTGATCCCATGCCGCCAGACCCTAGCGCAGCACCGCGTTGATCCTTCGGGGGCTCATGCGGCTTTGAGCGGGGAGCCGTCGCAGGCCCAGCGGTAGGCCTAGTTGGCGCCGAATTCGCCGGTGCGGACGGCGGTGACGAAGGCCTGCCAGGAAGAAGAGGGGAAGACGAGGGCGGGGCCGTGGGGGTCCTTGGAGTCGCGGACGGGTGTCACGTTGGCGAAACCCTCGGCCACCTCGATGCACTGGCCGCCGCCACTGCTGTATGAGCTCTTTTTCCAGCAGGCGTCAGTCAGTTCGACATCCATTCGAGCTTCCTCCGTACCGAGCTGATCGTTGCGAGTGAGTCGGCCTGGTTCATGGCCTCGACTACAAGGCGATCGTAGCTCCTGTCCAGTTCCCTGGTCGGCTGAGAATCCCGGTCGATGTAGCCACGCTGCTCAGTTTCCAGGTAGGCGAGCATTTTGTGGTTCGGCATGGTAAGCAGCGTCACCGGACGAATGAACGGCCGGTTCTCGCCCAGGGAGTACGGCGCCACCTGGATCACCACGTTCGGTCGGCGGGCGAACGCTTCGAGGTGGGTCAGCTGGTCGAGCATGACCTCCCGGCCCCCGATGATTCGGCTGAGACAGCTTTCGTCGAGCACGGCGTGCAGGAACGGCGGTGGTGTCCGGTCCAGGATCTGCTGTCGGGCGATCCGGAAATCGACGCGTTCGGCGGCCTGTTCCGGAGAGGTGCTGCCCTGTCGGACGTAGCCGGCCTCGATCGCCGCGGCGTAGGCCCGTGTCTGTAGGAGCCCGGGGATGACGTTGATCTCGAAGAGTTTGATCTGCTCCGCTCGGGCCTCGTAGTTGGTGTACTCCGGGAAGCCCTCCAACAATGCGGTGTGCTTGAGCTGCCAGTACATCAGTACCAGCGTGCCGCCGGTCTTGAGCTCCTGGTCGGCGAGCTCCGCCAGCTGCAGGCTCGGGGGCCGGTGTGCAAGTTCGACGTAGGACAGGTGCGATGCGGTGCACCCGACCTTCTTCGCCAGTTGGACCTGGGTGAGCCCAACTGCTTCGCGTGACCTGCGGAGTTGAACTCCGAAGGCGGCCCACGGGGACGAGGTCGGGTCGATGGTCTTCTTGTTCATGGAGCTTCCCCAACTCACGGCTGGCCTGACTGCAAGTCGCATATCACTTCCGATGCTAGGTGGTGCGGGGCCATCATGTGCACAGAACGTGAAACACTGATTGCGGAAGGTTATTTCCATGGCCGATGCCCAAGTTCCCCGCCTCCACGGCTACGGCGTGCGCTGGGACACCGGGGCCCGCCTCTACCGGGTCCGCAACGAGGTCACCCGGGAGTGGCTGCGCCAACCGGACGGTGAGCTCAGCGGGTTCAGCTCCTTCTCCGACGCCTGGGGAACGTGGCGCGTCTTCGAGGTCCACAAGCGGCCGGGGGAGTGAGCGCCGGACGCATGACGGCTGAACTCCTCGTCCGCCTCCTGTGGTTGGCGGGCTTCTCCCTCGTACTCCTCGCCGCCCTCAGAAGGTGAACCGCCCGATGCGTGACCCCCGTCTGCTCGCCAAGCCGCCGGTGTGCCGGCTCGGCTGCCTCGTCCTCGTGCGCAACCCGCGCGGTGACGTCCTGCTCGTCGATCCGGACTACATGGACGGGCTGATCCTGCCCGGCGGTGCCGCGAAGCCGAACGAGCCCCCGCACCTTGCCGCCGCCCGTAACCTGCACGTCGAGACCGGGCTCAACCTGCGCCTCGCCGACGTCCTCGCGGTCGACTTCACCCCCGCCGACCGCTACCTGGAGCGCCTCAACCTGGTCTTCGACGGCGGCACCGTGCATGACGACGTCCGCCTCGCCGTCCCACCCCGGCGCAGGAGCGGGCTGTTCGGCGCCCGCTTCGTCCCCGCCCGCCAACTCCCGGACGTCATGGCGCCCTCCCAACTCGCCCGCGTCAGCGAGGCGTTGGCGGGCCGGGCGCTGCCCGTCCTCCTCCACGGACAGCGCGCGACCTGAGGACCGCCGTGCTGGTTCACCGCGCGCCGGCGGCCTCCAGGATCGCGGACAGCCGCGCCAGGCATTCGCCGACAAAGCCGGGATAGGTGTCCCAGTAGTACGACAGCCCGCCGACTGCGACGCCGACCGCCCACGCCCGGGCCCGCAGCCACGTCACGTCGTCGAGGCCGAGGGCGTCCCAGTACGCCTGGCGGGCCGGGGTCGGAAGGTCCCACACCGTGGCGTGCTCGGCGTCGGGAAAGCCGACCGACAGGCATCCGAAGTCGATGACCGCGTGCAGCCTGCCCTGCCGGACGAGCAGGTTGGAGGGTTTCAGGTCGCCGTGCAGCCACACCTGGCGGCCGGACGGCCCGGGCAGGGCGAGCGCACTTCGCCGCAGGTGCCGCAGGTGCTCGATGTCGAGGTCCAGGCCCGGGATCGTCCGGCACTTCTCGAAGCATGCGGTGATCGACTCGTCGCTGTCGCGCAGGTCGCCTCCGCGGTACCAGCTGAGCGCGCCGTGGCGGACGGCCCCCATGAGCGGGGCGCAGTGCAGGTCCTTGACGACCGCCGCCAGGTCGGCCCCGAAGGCGGGCCAGTCGGTGACCGACCCCGGGCCGGGCTCCTCGCCGTCGATCCAGCGGTACACCGACCAGGCGAGCGGGAACACGGCACTCGCCGTCCCGGCGTGCACCGGCTCCGGGACACGGCACGGAAGGTGCGGCGCCAGCCGCGGCAGCCACGTCTGCTCCTTCCGCACGGACTCCGCGCTCTGCGCGGTGCGCGGCAGCCGCACGAGCAGGTCGTCGCCGAGCCGGTACATCGTGTTGTCCGTGCCCGCGCCGGCCGGCGAGACGGACAGGCCGGCCCAGTGCGGCCGCTGCTCCCGGAGCAGGGAGCGGACGACCGCCTGGTCCGCGAAGATCTCGTTCTCGTGAAGGGCCACGGTGCGAGCCTTCACGCCGGGCTCCACCGCCGCCAGCGATTTTCCCGAAACCGCTGCTGTTCGGGTCCCGTCGAAGAGCAGGACGCCGCCGGCCGGGACCGGCACCGGGACCGGCACCGGGACGGCTTGGTCGGAGAGGCCGGAGAGGCCGGAGAGGCCGGAGAGGCCGGAGAGGCCGGAGAGGCCGGAGAGGCCGGAGAGGCCGGAGAGGCCGGAGAGGCCGGAGAGTTCGGGGTGCTCGTCCATCCAGGTGCCGCCGCCGTCGGGCTGTGGGACGCCCACGTACGGGGCGCGGTGGGAGCCGGGGACGATCCAGGTGCAGCCGGTCTCCACGGTGGCGTCCTCGAAGTACCCGACGGCGGTGAGCAGACCGCGGGTGGGCTGGGACGCCGGCCCGCCCGTACGCCCCGGGTCAGAGGAGCCCGAGGCGGTCCAGGGCGAGGTAGGCGGCGGCGGTGTCGGTCATCTGGCCCCTGCGCAGCACGGTGGAGCGGAACTCGGGCAGGGGCAGGGTGACCACGTCGATGAACTCGGTGCGCTCCGGGGTCGGCTCGGCGACCTTGGCGCAGCCGGTGGCGTAGAAGGCGAAGCGCAGGGCGGTGGAGTAGGCGTCGTGCCAGTACGGGCCGGCCGCGTGGACCTCGCCCTGGTAGCCGGTCTCCTCCAGCAGTTCGCGGGCGACGGCCTCGGCTGCCTCTTCTCCGGGTTCGATGAAGCCACCGGGTAGTTCGTACAGCACGCGGTCGGGGCCGGGCCGGTACTGGCGGGCGAGGATGACGTGCTGGTCGGGAGTGAGGGCGAGCACGGCACCGGTTGGGCGCTCGCGTTTGAGGTAGAACTCCTCCGTCCGTCCGTCGGGCAGCTCGAAGTCGACGCGTTCCACGGACCGGCCGAACTTGCTGAACATGGTGGTGCGTTCGATCTCGCGCCATGACGCGGCGGGGTGGGTCATGGCTGGACTGTACGGCTCCGGCCTGACTCCGGGCGCTCGTTGGAGCCGCCCAGGCCTCCGCGCTCGCTGCCGCCGTCGGCTCCGCCCGCCCGGCCTCCGCCCTCAACGACATGCGCAACAGCGAAAAAGGGGGGTGCGCGCGGAGCCGGGC
>NZ_JBHWIJ010000024.1:0-33733 GCF_042732255.1 Kitasatospora sp. NPDC059803
GGGGGGGGGGGGGGGGGGGGGGGGGGGGGGGGGGCGGGGGCGGGGGGGCGGGGGGGGCGGGGGGGGGGGGGGGGGGGGGGGGGGGGGGGGGCGCCGGGGGCGGCCGGGCGGCGGCCGGTCAGGCGTCGGTGGAGCCGTCCAGGTTGACGTAGGCGTAGAAGACGCCGATGTCGTAGCCGTCCTTCTGGGTGTTGAAGGTGGCGGTGAGGTCGGTGTCCCCGTTGCGCAGGTACGGCGAGATGTCCCAGCGGTTGGAGTCGTAGCCGAAGTTGTTGCGGTTGTACGGGTTGCGGACGAACTGGTCCTCCGGGGTCAACTCCTCGATGGTGGAGTTGAAGGCGTCGTTCGGCGCGTGGTTGATGTCGGAGAACAGCGTCTCGGGCCCGTTGGTGGACTTGACCGACAGGGTGTCGCCGGTCCACTTGAGGTCGCCGTCGTAGACCACCCAGCCGAGCTTGCCGTGGAGCTGACCGCTCTGCGGCGTCTGCAGCCCCGCGAGCTTGATCTGCCGCGTCGGGCTGTCCGGCAGCTCGACCTGGAAGCCGTCCCACAGGTGGACGTGCCGCATCGGCTTGCAGTCGTTCTCGTACGCGACGACGATCGTCCAGCCGCCCCAGCTGTGCGGCTTCACCACCGAGTCCATGTTGGCGACGGTGTAGGTGCCGTTGCCGGCGTTCCTGACCAGGTCGGTGATGTCGGCGGAGGCCTGGTAGCTGCTCTCCACGTCGGTGGTGATGTAGCCGATGGACGGCTGGTCGTTGGCGATGTCCCGGTACTGCTTCTCGCCCGGGACCTTGAGGTACACCTCGTCGATCTGGTTCTCCGGCAGCACGGTGTCGCCGATGCCGCGGGTGCCGCCCCAGTACAGCCGGGCGTACTTGACCTTGGAGCCGTCGATCAGGCCGAGGTCGGCGGAGCTGGCGGAGTAGATCGGGTCACCGAGCGGGCCGATGGAGCCCGGGTCGATGTTGATGTACTTCATCTCGTACTTGTTGTTGATCGGCATGCTGCCGAGGCCCTTGCGGGCGTCCTCGCAGGGCGGCTGCTCCGGGTCGAGGGGTGCCTTGGTCTCGTCACAGGTCATCAGCGAGTTGCTGATCCTGGTGACGGAGCCGTGGAAGTCGCCCTGGAAGCGGGTGGTGAACGGCAGCGGGTTCTCGGAGATGGTCTCGGCGCGCGGGTGCGGGTTCGACGAGCCGGAGCCGGAGCCACGGGCGTCGGCGATCGGGGTGGCCAGCAGCTGGCTCGCGACGGCGGCGAGGGCGGCGCCCGCGACGACGGTCCGGCGGGCGAGCAGGCGGGCCGCGGCGGCGCGGCTGACAGCGGAGGAGGGCATGGGATCCTCTCGGGACGGAACGGACGAGCACGCCCATCGGACCACAACCGTCCGTCACAGGATCTTCACATACCGCCATTGGGGAAACGATCCACCCGAGCGGACGGCCCGCTGTCATCCGATCGAACGACAGCGGGCCCGAAGGTGTTTGAGCCGCTCAGGCGCTCAGAGCACCTGGAGGTTCTTGCGCAGCTCGAACGGTGTCACCTCGGAGCGGTACTCCTCCCACTCCTGCCGCTTGTTGCGCAGGAAGAAGTCGAAGACGTGCTCGCCGAGGGTCTCGGCGACGAGCTCGCTGCGCTGCATCAGGTCGATCGCCTCGCCGAGGTTCTGCGGCATCGGCTGGATCCCGAGGGCGCGGCGCTCGGAGTCGGTCAGCGCCCAGACGTCGTCGTCGGCGCCCGGCGGGAGCTCGTAACCCTCCTCGATGCCCTTGAGGCCGGCCGCGAGGGTGACGGCGTAGGCGAGGTACGGGTTGCAGCCGGTGTCCAGGGAGCGGACCTCGATCCGGGTGGAGCCCTGCTTGCCGGGCTTGTACATCGGCACCCGGATCAGCGCCGAGCGGTTGTTGTGGCCCCAGCAGATGTAGGACGGGGCCTCGCCGCCGGCCCCGGCGGTGCGCTGGGAGCCGCCCCAGATCCGCTTGTAGGAGTTCACCCACTGGTTGGTGACGGCGGCGGTCTCGGCGGCGTGCTTGAGCAGGCCGGCGATGAAGGAGCGGCCGACCTTGGAGAGCTGGTACTCGGCGCCGGTCTCGTGGAAGGCGTTGCGGTCGCCCTCGAACAGCGACAGGTGGGTGTGCATGCCCGAGCCGGGGTGGTCGGAGAACGGCTTGGGCATGAAGCTGGCGTGCACGCCCTGCTCCAGCGCGACCTCCTTCATGACCAGACGGAAGGTCATGATGTTGTCGGCGGTGGACAGCGCGTCGGCGTAGCGCAGGTCGATCTCCTGCTGGCCGGGGGCGCCCTCGTGGTGGGAGAACTCCACCGAGATGCCCATCGACTCCAGCATGGTGATGGCCTGTCGACGGAAGTCGTGGCCGACCCCGCGCGGGGTGTGGTCGAAGTAACCGGACTGGTCGGCGGGGATCGGCGGGGTGCCGTCGCCGGGCAGGTTCTTCAGCAGGAAGAACTCGATCTCGGGGTGGGTGTAGAAGGTGAAACCCTGGGCGGAGGCCTTCTCCAGGGTGCGCTTGAGCACGAACCGGGGGTCGGCATAGGACGGCGAGCCGTCGGGCATCAGGATGTCGCAGAACATCCGGGCGGTGCCGGGGGTCTCCGAGCGCCACGGCAGGATCTGGAAGGTGGTCGGGTCCGGCTTGGCGATCATGTCGGACTCGTAGACCCGGGCGAAGCCCTCGATCGCCGAGCCGTCGAAGCCGATGCCCTCCTCGAAGGCCTGCTCCAGTTCGGCCGGAGCCACCGCGACCGACTTCAGGAACCCGAGCACGTCGGTGAACCACAGCCGGACGAACCGGATGTCACGCTCCTCAAGCGTCCGAAGCACGAACTGCTGCTGCTTGCCCATGGGGACAGTCTCACCTCTGCTCTTTACGCTCGTGTTACGCCCGGAAGACCCCCGGACGCGGCTGCCCCCATCATGGCCGATCACCGCGCGGGACGGCAGTCCGGACCCTGGTCCGACCCCCCGGACAGCACATTGCGTCAGTTCGACGATTACACTCGGGGGCATGCCCAATCTCCGTCTCGCCCTGAGCCAGATCGACCCCTGGGTCGGTGACATCGCCCGCAACAGCGATGAGGTGGTGCGCTGGACCAGGCAGGCCGTGGAGGCCGGCGCCCAGCTGGTCGCCTTCCCCGAGATGGCCCTGACCGGCTACCCCGTCGAGGACCTCGCCCTGCGCAGTTCCTTCGTCGAGGCGTCCCGGGGCGCGCTGGTCGAGCTGGCCGGGCGGCTGGCCGCCGACGGGCTGGGCGAGGTGCCGGTGGTGGTCGGCTACCTCGGACGCTCCGAGCACGCCTCGCCGAGGTTCGGCCGCCCGGCCGGCTCCCCACAGAACTGCGCCGCCGTGCTGCACCGGGGCGAGGTGGTGACCCGCTTCGCCAAGCACCACCTGCCCAACTACGGCGTGTTCGACGAGTACCGCTGGTTCGTCCCGGGCGAGCAGCTGCCGGTGCTGCGGCTGCACGGAGTGGACGTCGCGCTGGCCATCTGCGAGGACATCTGGCAGGACGGCGGCCGGGTCACCGCGGCCCGCGAGGCCGGGGCCGGGCTGCTGCTGGTGGTCAACGGCTCACCGTACGAGCGGAACAAGGACGACCAGCGGCTGGAGCTGGTCCGGCGCCGGGCCGCCGAGGCGGGCTGCCCGCTGGCCTACGTCAACATGGTCGGCGGCCAGGACGAGCTGGTCTTCGACGGCGACTCGATCGTGGTCGGCGCGGACGGCGAGGTGCTGGCCCGCTCCCCGCAGTTCGAGGAGCACCTGCTGGTGCTGGACCTCGACCTGCCGGCCGCCGGCGACGACCACACCGACGGCCTGCTGCTGAGCGACGGGCTGCACCTCGTCCGCACCGACCTGGGCGGCGAGCCGCAGGCCGCGCCCGCGGACACCCCGGCCCCCGAGGTGGCGCCGCGGCTGTCCGACGAGGCGGAGATCTGGGCCGCGCTGGTCTCCGGCACCCGGGCGTACGTCACCAAGAACGGCTTCCGTTCGGTGCTGATCGGCCTCTCCGGCGGCATCGACTCGGCGCTGGTGGCGGCCATCGCGGTGGACGCGATCGGCGCCGAGAACGTGCACTGCGTCTCCATGCCCAGCCGCTACTCCTCGCAGCACTCCCGGGACGACGCGGCCGAGCTGGCCCGCCGGACCGGGCTGCACTACCGCACCGTCTCCATCGCCCCGATGTTCGACGCCTACCTGGGCGCGACCGAGCTGACCGGCCTGGCCGAGGAGAACCTGCAGTCCCGGCTGCGCGGCACCCTGCTGATGGCGATCTCCAACCAGGAGGGGCACATCGTGCTCGCGCCCGGCAACAAGAGCGAGCTGGCCGTCGGCTACTCGACCCTGTACGGCGACTCGGTGGGCGCGTTCGGGCCGATCAAGGACGTCTACAAGTCGCTGGTCTTCCGGCTGGCCCACTGGCGCAACGAGGAGGCCGGGCGGCGCGGCGAGGTGCCGCCGATCCCGGAGAACACCATCTCCAAGCCGCCGTCCGCCGAGCTGCGGCCGGACCAGAAGGACAGCGACTCACTGCCCGACTACGACCTGCTGGACAGCGTGCTGGCCCGCTACATCGAGGGCGACGAGGGGCGGGACGCGATCGTCGCGGCCGGCTTCGACCCGGCCGTGGTGGACCGGGTGGTCCGGCTGGTCGACACGGCCGAGTACAAGCGGCGGCAGTACCCGCCGGGCCCCAAGATCTCGGTCAAGAACTTCGGCCGGGACCGCCGCCTGCCGATCACCAACCGCTGGCGGCGGGGCTGAGCCAGGACCTAGCCGAACCGGTAGGTGGCGGCCACCGCGAGGTGGTCGCTGCCGTCCCGGGGCAGGGTGCGGGAGTCGACCGGCGCGAGGCCGCCCTTGCTCATGATCTGGTCGATCCGGGCCATCGGGAAGGACGCCGGCCAGCTGAAGCCGAAGCCGTCCCCGGCGGCGCCCTGGGCCGAGCGCATCTGCGAGGTGACCGGCGCCAGGCTGCGGTCGTTCATGGTGCCGTTGAGGTCGCCGAGCAGCAGGACCTTCTTCACCGGCTCGGCCTGGATCGCGTCGCCGAGCGCCTGCGCGCTGACGTCCCGCTGGTCGACGGTGAAGCCGCCCTCGGCCTTCAGCCGCACCGACGGCAGGTGCGCGACGTACACCGCGACCGGGCCCTGCGGGGTGGCGACCTGGGCCCGGAACGCCCTGGTCCAGCCCATCTTGAGGTCCACCGGCGAGACTCCGCTGATCGGGTACTTCGACCAGAGGCCGACCGTCCCTTCCACCTCGTGGTACGGGTACGCCTCGGCGAGCCCGCTCTCGTAGTCGCGCAGCGGCTTGCCGGCCAGTTCCTGGAGGGCGACGATCTGGGCGCCGGAGGCCACCAGGCCGCGGACGGTGCCCGGCACGTCGGGGTTGGCGGCGGCGACGTTGTGGCTGACCACCGTCCAGTCGCCGGTGCCGCCGCTCTTGTCGCTGAGCAGGCCGCCGAACAGGTTGAGCCAGATCGCGACGGGCAGCAGCAGCGCGATCAGCGCGGTGGCGGAGCGGCGCAGCAGCGCGGGGGCCAGCAGCACCGGGACGGCCAGGCCGATCCAGGGCAGGAAGGTCTCCAGCAGGCTGCCGAGGTTGCCGGCGCTGTTGGGGACGTCGGCGTGGAGGGCCATCAGCAGGGCGGCGAGCACGGCCAGCACCGCGACGACCAGGCCGCGCCGCCAGGTGGTGGCGCCGCGGCCGTCCCGGCCCCAGTGCCGCAGGCCCAGGAATCCTCCGGGACGGCCCGCGGGGGCCGGGGCGCCCGCCTCGCCCCAGGGGCCGGCCGTGCTCCGGTCGGTCCTGTCCGCCTGCGTCATCCGTGGCTCCCGTTGTTCGTGCCGTCGCCGGTCCGGTGTCCGGCCCGTGCGGTACGGGCGGGTGCCGGACTGGTGCCGGTTTGATCGGATACCCGGCTCAGCCTATGCCGGGACAGACGCGGGGCCGTCGGAGCGGGTTCCGGCGTGGCCCGGTTTGGTGAGCCAGGCCACGCCGGGCGCGGGTCGGACACAGGTCGGTGCAGGTCGCTGCGGGCACGGGACCGGGGCGCGGGGTCCGGGGCGCGGGAGCGCGTTCAGCCGCGGGAGCCGGAGGCCGCGTGCGGCGCCAGGCCTTCGAGCAGCGAGTCGACCATCCGGCGGGCCAGGTCCGGGTCCTCCAGGTCGGAGTCGTCCCAGAGGATGCTGCGGTACAGGATCGGGCCCATCAGCATGTCGCCGAGCAGCTCGACGTCGAGGTCGGTCCGCAGCACGCCCTCGTCCATGGCGCGGCGGATCAGGGCGAGCCCCGCCTCCCTGCGGGGCTTGATCACCCGGTCGCGGTACGCGCTGTACAGGTCGGGCAGGCTCTGCATCTGGCCGAGGGCGGCCTTGAGCACCCAGCGGGAGCGCTTGGCGAGGCCGCGCCGGCGCATGTAGTCGATCATCTCGATCAGGTGGTCCCGGGCGGTGCCGTCGGTCGGCGCGGGCATCGGGACTTCCAGCCGGCTGACCACGTCGACCAGCAGGGCCTCCTTGTTGGGCCAGCGCCGGTAGATGGTGGCCTTGCCGACGCCGGCCGCGGCGGCGATGCCCTCGATGGTGAGCTCGGACAGCGCGGTGCCGCCGGCCATCAGGTCCTCGACGGCGGCGAAGATGGCCTGCTCGGCGGCCTCGCTGCGCGGGCGGCCGCGGCGTACGGCGGCGCAGGGCTGTCCGGCCCCGGCGGCCGGGGTGTCCGTCTTCATCCCCGCTGTACTCCCTCGCTGTCCGCGTGGCGCACGGGCGCCGTTCCGTTTCCGATGGTGGTCCGTGGACCGGGTTCCGATGGTGGTCCGTGGACCGGGCCGGGTGGCGGCCGCCGTCCTGGGCCTCGGCCCTGCCGCCCGGGGGTTCACCCGGGTGACAGGGCCATTGTCGCTCAGTGCGATCGCGGGTCAGGCGTCCGCGGCCACGGCCTTGCGGCTCTGGTCGGGCTGCTCGGCGGCCTTCCCGGCCGGGCCGCCGGGGGCGGCCGACCGGCGCGGCAGCAGGAACCAGGCGATCAGCGCGCCGACCACCGTGATGCCCGCAGAGAGCGAGGCCACCACGTGCATGGCGCTGACGAAGGCGTCGTCGGCCGGGCCGATCAGCGCGGCGCCCTTGGGGCCCATCCGCTCGGCGATGGCCAGGGTGGCCTCCAGCGACTCGCCGGCCTTGCCGCGCAGGTCGTCGGGCAGCTGGTTGAGCGTGTCGGCCATGCCGTCGCGGTAGACGGTGGAGAGCACCGCACCGAGCACGGCGACGCCGAGCGAGCCGCCGACCTGGCGGAAGGTGTTGTTGACGGCCGAGCCCGCGCCGGCCTTCTCGCGGGGCAGCGAGGCCATGATCGCGACGGTGACCGGCGGCATGACGTGCGCCATGCCGGTGCCCATCAGCAGGCCGAGCACGATCAGCACCCAGATCGGCGTGTCGACGCCCAGCAGGGTGTAGCCGACGAAGCCGACCGCGATCAGCAGCATGCCGACGGCGGCGGTGGCGGCGACGCCGAAGCGGTCGACCACCAGCCGGGCCCGCGGCGCGAACAGCAGCTGGGCGACGGCCAGCGGCAGCATCAGCAGGCCGGCCTGGAGCGCGCTGTAGCCGCGCACGCTCTGGATGTAGAAGACGCCGAAGAAGGAGACGCCCATCAGCGCGAAGAAGACCACGCCGACGACCACGACGGAGGCGCTGAACACCTTGTTGCGGAACCAGGTGACGTCCAGCGCGGGGAAGCGGGTGCGGCGCTCGAACCAGACGAAGGCGGCCAGCGCCAGCACGCCGATCAGCGTCGGCACCCAGGCCTCGGCGGCGGTGAAGTCGGCCAGCTCGCCGCCCTTGATGATGCCGTAGATCAGCGCGACCAGGCCGATGATCGACAGCAGCACGCCTATCGGGTCGAGCTTGCCGGGGTTCGGGTCCTTGGACTCGGGCACCAGGACGACCATCGCGATCACCGCGACGATCACGATCGGGACGTTGACCAGGAAGACCGAGCCCCACCAGAAGTGCTCGATCAGCAGGCCGCCGGTGATCGGGCCGATGGCGATGGCCAGGCCGACCGCGCCGGCCCAGATGCCGATCGCCTTGGGCTGCTCGGAGCGCTCGAACACGTTCATGATGATGGCCAGCGTGGCGGGCATCGCGAGCGCGGCGCCGACGCCCATCAGGGCGCGGTAGCCGACGAGTTCACCGGGCGAGGCGGCCAGCGCGGAGAGCAGCGAGGCGATGCCGAAGACCACCATGCCGCCGAGCAGCGCGCGCTTGCGGCCGAAGCGGTCGCCGAGCAGGCCGGAGGTGAAGAGCAGCCCGGCGAACACCAGGGTGTAGGAGTTGATCGACCACTCCAGGTCGCTCTGGCTGGCGCCGAGGCCGACCGGCGCGGGGGTCGCGATGGTCTTCATCGCGACGTTGAGGATCGAGTTGTCGAGGACGACGACGAGCAGGGCGAGCACCAGGGTGCAGAGGATCGCCCAGCGGCGGCGGTGGATGGCTTCCGGCACGCGGGGTGGCGCGGCTGCGGTGGTCATTGGTCTTCCCGTCCGTGATGGTGTGGCACTGGCGGGCAATTCCGAGCCATGGTCGTCTCGTAACCCCCCGGCACCAGGGTAGCGGCCATTTCGATACGAGACGAATCCGTTTCGTAAAAACGCGGCAAAGCCCGCCGGCCGGCGGCCGGTGTGCCACAGATCGCACCCGCGCGCCTGCACGCCCCTTTGCGCGCACGCCGGGGCGTGCAAGCATGGAGGTGATCCGGGGACGCCGTACGGCGCCACGAGACGACAACCCTTCAGGAGTCCGTTCGATGAACGCTTCTTCGCCTTCGCCTGCCCAGAACCAGGCGGCGACCGCCACCCTCTACGGCGGGGTCACCAACCGCCGCATCACCGTCCGCGACCTCGCCACCGCCAAACAGCGCGGCGAGAAGTGGTCGATGCTCACCGCCTACGACGCCCTCACCGCCGGGGTGTTCGACGAGGCCGGCATCCCCGTCCTGCTGGTCGGCGACTCCGCCGGCAACTGCCACCTCGGCTACGAGACCACCGTGCCCGTGACCATGGATCAGATGGTGATGCTCTCCGCCGCCGTCGTCCGCGGCACCAAGCGCGCGATGATCGTCGCCGACCTGCCGTTCGGCTCCTACCAGGAGTCCCCCGCGCAGGCCATGCGCAACGCGGCCCGGCTGATGAAGGAGGCCGGGGTCGGCGCGGTCAAGCTGGAGGGCGGGGAGCGCAGCGCCCGCTCGATCGAGCTGCTGGTCGAGGCCGGCGTCCCGGTGATGGCGCACATCGGCCTCACCCCGCAGTCCGTACACGCCTTCGGCGGCTACCCCGTCCAGGGCCGCGGCGACGAGGCGGCGCACCAGCTGCTGCGCGACGCCAAGGCCGTCCAGCAGTCGGGCGCCTTCGCGGTCGTGCTGGAGGCGGTGCCGGCCGAGCTGGCCGCCCAGGTCACCGAGCAGCTGACCATCCCGACCGTCGGCATCGGCGGCGGGCCCGACACCGACGCCCAGGTCCTGGTCTGGACCGACATGGCCGGCATGACGGCGGGCCGGGTGCCCAAGTTCGTCAAGCAGTACGCCGACCTGCGGACCGTCCTCGGCGACGCCGCCCGCGCGTTCGCCGAGGACGTCCGCGGCGGCGCCTTCCCGGCGGCGGAGCACAGCTTCCACTGACGGCCCCCGACGGCCCCCCTCCCCCGCCCCGGGCAGGGGGCCGCGGCCGTGCCCGCTCCCCCGGTGACAGCGGTCTGACAGCGCAGCGCCTGGCCCGCCCCCCTCATGACAGCCCGCTGACAGCCGGGCCGGACAGCCTGGGGGCATGACACGAATCGCCACCGCCCCGAACGACCGGGGGACCGCCGCGGGCAACGCCGTCGAAGTCCGCGGCATCGTCAAGCACTACGGCACCACCAAGGCCCTCGACGGGGTCGACCTCACCGTCCGCGAGGGCACCGTGCTCGGCGTGCTCGGCCCCAACGGCGCCGGCAAGACCACCCTGGTCCGGGTCCTCTCCACCCTGATCAAGCCCGACGCCGGCACCGCGTTCGTCGGCGGCTACGACGTCCTGCGCCAGCCCAAGCAGCTGCGCCGCACCATCGGCCTCACCGGTCAGTACGCCTCCGTCGACGAACTCCTCTCCGGGTACGAGAACCTCTACCTGATCGGCCGGCTGCTCGACCTCCCCCGCCGCGAGGCCAAGGCCCGGGCCACCGAACTGCTGGAGCGCTTCTCGCTCACCGAGGCCGCCAAGCGGACCGCCAAGACCTACTCCGGCGGCATGCGCCGCCGCCTCGACCTGGCCGCCAGCATGATCGGCCGCCCCAAGGTGCTCTACCTGGACGAACCCACCACCGGCCTCGACCCGCGCACCCGCAACGAGGTCTGGGACGAGGTCCAGCGGATGGTCGCCGAGGGCAGCACCGTGCTGCTCACCACCCAGTACATGGAGGAGGCGGAGCAGCTCGCCGACGAGCTGACCGTCATCGACCGCGGCCGGGTGATCGCCAACGGCGGCGTGGCCGAGCTCAAGGCCAAGGTCGGCGGCCAGACCCTCCAGATCCGCGCCGCCCACCCGGCCGAGCTGCCCGAGATGGCCCGCTGCCTGCACGACCGCGGCATCACCAGCGCCACCGTCTCCACCGACACCGGCCTGCTCGCCGTACCGATCACCGACGACGAGCAGCTGACCACCGTCATCGGGGTGCTCGGCGGCCGCGGCTTCGCGATAGCCGGCATCGACACCAAGGTGCCCAGCCTCGACGAGGTCTTCCTCGCCATCACCGGCAAGCCCGCCGACACCGCGGACGCCGTCCCCAGCCTCGCCAAGGAGCCCGTCGCATGACCACCGCCACCATCACCCCCGCCCGGGTGGAGGACTCCCGGATCGGCCTGTCCGGCACCTTCCGCCACGTCGGCGCGCTGACCCGCCGCAACCTGATGCGGATCAAGGCCGACCCGGAGTCGATGTTCGACGCCGTGCTGATGCCGGTCATCTTCACGGTGCTGTTCGTCTACGTCTTCGGCGGCGCCGTCTCCGGCAACCAGGACTCCTACAAGCAGTACATGATCCCCGGCCTGCTCGGGCAGACCGGCCTCACCCTCGCGATGGCCGTCGGCACCGGCCTGAACAGCGACTTCCAGACCGGCGTGATGGACCGCTTCCGGACCCTGCCGATCGGCCGGGCCTCCGTCCTGCTCTCCAAGATGGCCGCCGAGACCTGCCGGGCGCTGCTCTCCTTCGTGATCCTGATCGGCTTCGCGATGTGCATCGGCTTCGAGGTGAAGACCGGTCCGCTGGAGGTCGTGGCCGCGGTCGGCCTGTCGCTGGTGTTCGGCATGTCGATCGTCTGGGTCTCGATGCTGCTGGGCATGGCGCTGCGCAGCGCCCAGGCCGTCCAGGGCGTGGCCATGCTGGTCCTGATGCCGATGCAGTTCGGCAGCTCGATCTTCGCGCCGACCGACACCATGCCGGGCTGGCTCCAGGCCTTCACCAAGGTCAACCCGCTGTCGGCGCTCGCCGACGCCTCCCGCTCCCTGCTCAACGGCCAGGGGCCGCTGGCCCACCCGGTGATGGTCGTGCTGATCTGGTCGGTGGCCACCACCGCGATCTTCGCGCCGCTCGCCGTCGCCCGCTTCCGCAAGCGGACCTGAGAACGGCCGCCGGCCCTCCGCGGGGGTGGGCCGGGGGGGGACCCGCCGGCCCGAGGGGGCGGGGGCGGGCGCGGCGTCAGCGGAGTGACCCGAGACCTGGGGCGGCCCGGGGCGGGGGGGGCCGCCGGCCCCCCGCCCGCGCGCGCCGCGCGGCCGCGCCCTCGCCCCCGACCCCCCGCGCGCGCGGCCGGCCCGCCCCCCCCCCCCTCCACTCGTACATCCGCTCCCGGACCTGTTCCGGGGTCAGGCCCTCGCCGGCGGTGTGGGCGGCCTCGAACGCGGCGTCGCCCAGCAGGGCCCGCAGGGAGGCCGCCGCCCGGCCGCGCTCGACGCGGTCCAGGTAGCCGCCCTTCGGGCCGTTCAGCATGTGGTGCGCCCCGTGCAGCACGGTAGCCTGCCGGGCCCGCTCCAGGTCGCCGTCGCGCTCGGCGAAGGAACGCAGCACGCCCACCACCGCGGGCACCACCATGACCGTCATCTGCTCGCCGAAGCCGCTGGTGCTCGCCGTCTGACGGAGCAGCGTCCGCCCCTCGCGCAGTGCCGCGAGCCCCTCGTCCGGCCGGCCTGCCCGGGCGGTGATCCAGCCCCGGGTGGTGGTCAGCATCCCGGTCACGATCCCCGGGGCGAAGCTGCCGACGCTGGTCGCCTCCATCCGGTCCAGCTCGGCCAGCGCCTGCTCGTGCTCGCCGCGCAGCATGTGGACGCCACAGAGCGTGAGGCCGCCGAACAGCAGCGCGCCGGTGGAGGAGTGGTCCGCGCTGTGGGAGTCCAGCCCGGCCAGCGCCTCCCGGATGATCCGCTCGCCGTGTTCCATGTCCTGCTCCAGCAGGGCGGAGCCGAGGTTCACCCGCAGCATCGGCACCTCGTGCGGTGTCCCCAGCTCCTCGGCCAGCTCGATCGCCCGCTCGTACGCTGCGGCGGCGGCCGCCGGATCGCCCCGGTTGGCCAGCGACTCGCCCTGGGCCGCCAGCGCCTGGGAGACCCCCCAGAGGTTGCCGGCCCGCTCGTACAGCTCCAGGGAGCGCGCGCCGTCCAGGATTCCCTGGTCGGCCCCGCCCGGCCAGTCGTTCAGCATCTTGGCCCGGAGCTGCAGGATGAACGCGAGGTCGTTCGGCCCGCCGTGCTCCTCGCAGCCGCGGACGGCGTCGTCCAGCAGGCTCTTCATCAGCTCCAGCCGGCCGGCCAGGAACGCCCCGAACACCCGTATCAGGCCCGGGAACCGGTAGGCCTGCGGCAGCTCCGGGGTGTAGACGTCCAGCAGCTGCTCCGCGACGGCGATCGCCACCGGGTTGCCGAGCACGTCCAGGTTCCCCTCGAACATGCCCATCAGCCGGTACATCGCGAGCAGTCGGCGGGCCTCCTCGACGACCCCTTCGGGCATCGGCAGGCCGTAGGAGAGCACGTCCCGCTCCAGCGGTACGGGCGGCTGCGGGCCGAACGGATCCGGCCCGAGCGCCGCGACGGCGTCGTACCAGCCGCGGGCCTCCATGCTGTAGCCGCGCAGCGACCAGTACCAGCTCATGCCGAGGGTGAGGACCAGCGACTGCTCCTCGTCCCCGAGGTCGATGGCGCGCCTCAGCGCGGCCCGGACGTTGTCCAGCTCGCGCTCCAGCACCGTCAGCCAGTGCAGCTGCTGGGGGCCGTGCATGTTCAGGAAGGCGGTGGCGACGACGCTCCGGAAGTGCGCCAGGTGGCGGGCCCCGGTCGCGTCGCGCTCCTCCTCGGACTCGGCGAGGCGCTCGGTCGCGTACTCGTGGATGGTCTCCAGCATCCGGTAGCGCGGCAGGCTGCCGTCGTCCAGGTCGGCGACCAGCAGGGACTTGTCGACCAGCGACAGCAGCAGGTCGGCGACCTCCCCGCCGACCACCTCGGTGCCGTCGGCGCAGATCGCCTCGGCGTCCTCCAGCTGCCAGCCGCCGGCGAACACCGAGAGCCGGCGCAGCACCGCCCGTTCGCGCTTGCCCAGCAGGTCCCAGCTCCAGTCGACCACCGCGCGCAGGGTCTGCTGGCGCGGCAGCAGGGTGCGGCTGCCCGCGGTGAGCAGGGCGAACCGGCCGTCCAGGCGGTCGGCGATCTGGCGCGCCGTCATCACCCGCAGCCGGGCGGCGGCGAGTTCGATGGCCAGCGGCAGGCCGTCCAGGCGGCGGCAGATCTCGGCGCAGGCCGCCGGGTCGGTGTCCGGGTCGAAGCCGGGGCGGGCGGCGGTGGCGCGCTCGGTGAGCAGGCGCAGCGCCACCGGGTCGGGCAGCGGCTCGACCGGCAGCACGGTCTCGCCGGGCACGCCGAGCGGCTCCCGGCTGGTGGCGAGCACGGTCAGTTCGGGGCACTCGGCGAGCAGGACGTCGGCGAGGTCGGCGGCGGCCTGGATCAGGTGCTCGCAGTTGTCCAGGACGAGCAGCATCCGGCGGTGGCCGCAGTGCTCGACCAGCCGGCGGACCGGGTCCTCGGCGCGCTTCTCGATCACCTCGGCGACCATGCCGCCGCTGTGCAGCACGATCTCGCGCAGGCCGAGTGCGGAGACCACGGCGGCGGGCACCGCGTCCGGGCTCTCCAGCGGGGCGAGTTCGGCCACCCAGACGCCGTCCGGCCAGTGCCCGGCGGACTGCTCGGCGCGGCCTGCCTCGATCGAGAGCCTGGTCTTGCCGGAGCCGCCGGGG
Source organism: Kitasatospora sp. NPDC059803 (assembly GCF_042732255.1). Lineage (NCBI taxonomy): Bacteria > Bacillati > Actinomycetota > Actinomycetes > Kitasatosporales > Streptomycetaceae > Kitasatospora > Kitasatospora sp. NPDC059803. The sequence goes on from NZ_JBHWIJ010000024.1 coordinate 14,330, forward strand.
CCGGTCAGGGTGATCAGCCGACTGTTCGTCAACGTTCCGCGCAGCGCGGCGAGATCGCCCTCGCGGCCGACGAAGCTGGTCAGCCGGCCGCGCAGGTTTCCGCCGACGCGCGGGGGCTGGAGCGCCCCGGACCGTTCGGCGGCCGGCGGGGCCGGTATGGGCTCCGGCGCGGGGGCGGTCGACGCGGGGGCGGGCGCGGTCGGCGCGGGCGCGGGGGCCGGTTCGACCTCGGCCGGGGTCAGCAACGTGGCGTACAGGGCCTGGAGTTGGCGCCCCGGGTCGACGCCGAGCTCCTCGGCGAGGGCGCGCCTGGTCCGCTCGTAGTGGCGCAGCGCCTCGGCGGTGCGGCCGCTCTCGTGCAGCGCCCGGATCATCAGCTGCTGCAACGGCTCGTCCAGCGGCTGCCGTTCGCAGAGCTCGGTGAGTTCGGCGACCAGTTCGGCGGCCCGGCCGAGCCCGAGCTCGGCGGTGATCCGGTGGCGGCGGGCCTCCTCGCGCTGGGTCTCCAGCCGGGCGGCCGGGCCGCTGCGGTCCGGCAGGTCGGCCAGGGCGGGGCCGCGCCACAGCGCCAGGGCGGCGCGCAGCCGGTCGGCGGCGAGCGCGTGGTCCCCGGTGTCGAGGGCGCGGCGGCCTTCGGCGCCGAGCCGCTGGAACTCGGCGAGGTCGGTGGCCGGGTCGGTCAGCCAGTACCCGGCCGGGCCGGAGCCGATCTCGTCCCGGCCGACGGTCCGGCGCAGCCGGCCGACCAGGGTCTGGAGCGCGGCGGAGGAGTCCTGGGGCGGCTCGGCCTCCCACACCTCGTCCACCAGCAGGTCGGCGGGCACCGGGCGGCCCTGCCGGAGGGCGAGCGCGGTGAGCAGTGCCCGCAGCCGGGCGCCGCCTAGCGGCACCGGGGTGCCGTCGTCGTGGTGAGCCGTCGTGGTCCCGAGGATGCCGTAGTACACCGGTCCATTCTGGTCGATGGGCGGCGCTCGGGGCGCACAATTGTCCAGGGGTCCCTCACCGGCGGCGGAACCCGGACGGGGCCCTCGGACGTTCACCCGGGACGGCTTGTCCGGTCACCGGCCCGCCCGGCATGATCGATCCCCTGCCCGCTTTTCCTCGGACACCCGGAGCACCCACACCATGACCTTCGCCGCCACGCAGCGCTCACGCAGCGAGGACCGCCGGATCAGCCCGGTGTTCTGGGTGCTCCTCGCCGTCCTCGCCACCTCCGGCTGGGCGGTGTACTCGGGCTACGGGAACGCCTCGTTCGGGGTGTTCCTGTTCGTGGTGGCGGGCTGGATGGTCTCGCTGTGCCTGCACGAGTACGCGCACGCCCGCACCGCGCTGCACGGCGGCGACATCAGCGTCGGCGCCAAGGGCTACCTCACGCTCAACCCGCTGAAGTACACCAACGTGCTGCTCAGCTTCGTGCTGCCGATCGTGTTCGTGATCATGGGCGGCATCGGCCTGCCCGGCGGCTCGGTCTGGATCGAGCGGGACCGGATCCAGGGCCGACTCAAGCACAGCCTGATCTCGGCGGCCGGGCCGCTGGTGAACGTGGTGTGCGCGGCCCTGCTGCTGGTCCCGATCGGCGCCGGCTGGCTGGACGACCCGACGGTGCACGCGGTCTGGAACGGCTACGAGCTGAACGTCTCGCCGTTCGCGGCCGCGCTCGGCTTCCTCGGCCTGCTCCAGCTCAGCGCCGCCCTGCTGAACCTGCTGCCGGTGCCCGGCCTGGACGGCTACGGGATCGTCGAGCCCTGGCTGTCCTACAAGACCCGGCGCGCGGTCGAGCCGTTCGCGCCGTACGGGCTGCTGGCCGTGTTCGCGCTGCTGTGGCAGCCCGAGGTGAACTCGTTCTTCTTCGGGGTCATCCACGACCTGATGAGCCTGTTCGGCGTGGACCAGGACTACGCGACGCTCGGCCGGTACCTGTTCAGCTTCTGGAAGAACTAGCCGACTAGCCCTGCTCGGCTGCCGCGGCGGCCGTGGCCTCGGCGATCTTCGCGCGGCGGCGGTTCATCCAGAGCACGTTGCTCGCCACACCGGCCATCGGGAGCCAGATCAGGCCCAGCCAGAAGCCCTGGGTCAGCGAGACCACGGCGGCCGCCAGCGCGAGGACGACGACGATCAGGGCGAAGAGGGACGTGCGGGGCATGGCGGGAGGCTCCTAGGGCCGGGTGCGGTCGGCCGGGTTGCGGCCGCACCCATTGTCGCCGACCTCACCTCCGGAACTGGTCCAGGGGTGAGGTCGACACGGCTCGACCGGATCTCGGAGCGGCCGGTCCCGAACGGTCCGCTCCCAGACGGTCCGGTCTCAAACGGTCCGCTCTCAGACGGTCCGGTCTCAGACGTCCGTCACCCGCAGGCCCGCGTGGGCCTTGTAGCGGCGGTTGACCGAGATCAGGTTGGCCACCAGCGACTCCACCTGGTGCGCGTTGCGCAGCCGGCCCGCGAAGATCCCCCGCATGCCGGGGATCCGACCGGCCAACGCCTGCACGATGTCGGTGGCGGCCCGCTCCTCGCCGAGCACCATGACGTCGGTGTCGATCTGCTCCACCGACTCGTCCTGGAGCAGCACCGCCGAGAGGTGGTGGAAGGCGGCGGTGACCCGGGAGTCCGGCAGCAGCGCGGCGGCCTGCTGGGCGGCGCTGCCCTCCTCCGGCTTCAGCGCGTACGCGCCCTGCTTGTCGAAGCCGAGCGGGTTGACGCAGTCGACCACGATCTTGCCGGCCAGTTCCTCGCGCAGCGCGGTCAGGGTCGCGGCGTGCCCGTCCCAGGGCACCGCGACGATCACCACGTCGCTCTCCCGGGCGGCGGTGGCGTTGTCGGCGCCACGCACGCCGCGGCCCAGTTCGGCGGCGGAGGCCTCGGCCCGGGCCGCGTCGCGCGAGCCGATGATCACCTGCTGGCCGGACTTGGCCAGTCGCAGGGCCAGGCCGCGCCCCTGGTCGCCGGTGCCGCCGAGGACACCGACCACCAGCTGTGAGACGTCCGGCAGTTCGTGGGCCGGGTTTGTCGCTGAATCGAGGGAAGTCATGGGCCGATCCTGTCAAACCCCCGGCCGGACGCGACATTGTGGGCCGCATGGACGCGGTGAGAGTTTCGGCACTCCGGCAGCACCTGACGGGCACCGGCTGGCTGGAGGCGGTCGGCGGCTTCGCCGGATCGCTGCGGCGCTCGGTGTCACGGCGCACGGCCGGCGAGCTGCTGCTGGTCGGCACCGAGGCGTACGAGCCCTGGCATCTGGCCGCGCACCTGGCGGACGAGGCCGCCTGGTCGGCCGTCCCCCGACTGGTGCCCACCCTGCTGCGGCACGCTCCGCCGGCCGGCGCCCCGTCGCACCTCGCGCACGGCCTGCGCCGGCTCACCGGGGCCGGGCGCGGCGCCACCGTCCTGGTGGTGGCGCCGGAGGCGGCCGGCCCGACACTGCTGGAACGGGTGCAGGACGCCCGCCGGCACGGCGCGACCGTGCTCGCGCTGGACGGCGCCGCCCCCGCCGAGCCGGGCGACCTCGGCGGGCTCGCGCACGAGCGGCTCGCCGTCGGCACCGCCGACGAGCAGCCCTTCGACCTCGCCCAGCACCTGGTCAGCGCCGCCGCCGGGCGGCCCCCGGGCCGCCGCGCCGCGCTGGACCGGCTCGCCGAACTCGCCGGCCGGCTGACCGTACCGCCCGCGATCAGCCGCTGGTAGCCCGGCCCACCCCGGCCCACCCCACCCCGGCCCGACCGTGACGGCCGGACGCCGACCATGACGGCCGTGTGCCGGGCTGAAAAACCCTTTGCGAACCCGGCGGCCCGCGTTCGAGGATGCTGGTTCGTGAACGACGACGAACCCCCGCATCCCCCCGGCACCTCCGGACGGTCTCGCACGCTGCTGCGCTCGCTCGCGCCCGACCTCTCGCCCTGGCGCGCCTCCCGCGACTTCCGCTTCCTCTGGCTCTCCGGCTGCGTCACCAGCTTCGGCAGCTACCTGACCTACGTCGCCGTGCCGATGCAGATCAAGGAACTGACCGGCTCCTCCTTCGCGGTCGGCCTGATCGGCGCCTTCGAGCTCGTCCCGCTGATCGTCTTCGGCCTGTGGGGCGGCGCCCTCGCCGACGCCCTGGACCGCCGGAAGCTGGTGCTGCGCGCCGAGGCCGGGCTGGGCCTGCTCGCCGGCCTGCTGCTGCTCAACGCGCTGCTGCCGTCCCCGCTGCTCTGGCCGATCTACCTGGTCGCCGCGCTGGTCGCGGCCTGCGACGGGTTGCAGCGCCCGGCCCTGGACTCGCTCACCCCGCGGATCGTTCCGCACCAGCACCTGACCGCCGCGTTCGCCCTCAACTCCCTGTACCGCAACGCCGCTTCGGTGGCCGGGCCGGCGCTGGCCGGCGTCGTGGTGGCATTCTCCGGGGTGGGGACGGCGTACGCGCTGGACGTGCTCACCTTCGCCGCCTCGCTGCTGCTGCTCGTCCGGATCCGCGCGGTGCCGCCGGCCACCGGCGCCGAGCGGCCGTCGGTGCGGGCGGTGCTCACCGGCGTCCGGTACGCGTGGAGCCGCAAGGACCTGCTCGGCACCTACACGATCGACCTCTGCGCGATGCTGTTCGCCTTCCCGGTGGCCGTCTTCCCCTTCCTGGCCTCCGAGTTGGGCGCGGACTGGGCGCTCGGCCCGATGTACGCGGCCTCCGCGGCCGGCGCCCTGCTGGTCGGGGCGACCAGTGGCTGGACGTCCCGGATCCACCGGCACGGCCGGCTGCTGGTGGTCGCCGCCGTCGGCTGGGGCGCGGCCATGGCCCTGGCCGGCCTGTCCGGGAGCATCTGGCTGGTGCTGCTCGGCCTGGCGCTGGCCGGCGGCGCCGACGAGATCAGCGGGCTGGCCCGCTCGACCATGTGGAACCAGTCCATCCCGGACGAGGTGCGCGGCCGGATGGCCGGCGTCGAACTGCTCAGCTACTCCGTCGGCCCCCAGCTCGGCCAGGTCCGGGCCGGCACCATGGCCGGGCTGGTCGGCGTCCGCGCCGCCGTCTGGAGCGGCGGTCTGATCTGCGTCGTCGCCGTCCTCGCGGTGGCCGCCGCGCTGCCCAAGCTGCTTGCCTACGACGACCGCACCGACCCGCACACCGCCGCCGTCCGCGCCGGGCACGAGCGCGCGGAGCGCGAACGGGAACAGCAGCGCGAGCGGGAGCAGCAAGGCGAACGGGAGGCCGCCGCGGCGACGGACTGACGCCGACTTGCTGACGGCGCCGGCTTGACGGCGAAAAGCCGGACGCCGCCCCGGCCGCTACTCGCCGCCGCCGTCCTTCGGCGTGTCGTTCCAGCGCTCGTCCCCCTGCCGCCACTCCCGGTTGCGCTCGTCGGCGAGTTGCAGGGCGTGCGCGGCCTCCTCCGGGCTGTCGTACGGGCCGAGGCGGTCCTTGGCGGGGCACTCCGGCCCCTCCTCGACCTTGCCGTGCTTGATGCAGTAGAACCACTCGCCGGGCTTTCCGGTCGGCTTGCGGTGGAATCCCAGGGGCATGGTGCCCTCCCGTCGACGCGTTGGGGTCGTACCGATCATTCCCCGGCCGGGGCCTCCGCGCACACCGCCCGGGCGCGCCGGGGGCGGCCGTTAGACTCGCGGCCATGGCTCTCGTACCCGGCATCCAGTCCCCCACCCGCAAGGTCCCGGCGCACATCGCGCGCCCCGAGTACGTCGGGCGGCCCGCCCCGACGCCGTACACCGGGCCCGAGGTGCAGACCGCCGAGACGATCGAGAAGATGCGGATCGCGAGCCGGATCGCCGCCCGGGCGATGGCGGAGGCAGCCAAGCTGATCGCCCCCGGCGTCACCACCGACGCGCTGGACGCCGTCGCCCACACCTACATGTGCGACCACGACGCGTACCCGTCCGACCTCGGCTACCGCGGCTTCCCCAAGTCGGTCTGCACCTCGATCAACGAGGTGATCTGCCACGGCATCCCGGACTCGACCGTGCTCCAGGACGGCGACATCGTCAACATCGACGCCACCGCGTACATCCACGGGGTGCACGGCGACCTCAACGCCACCTACCTGGTCGGCGACGTCGACGAGGAGTCCCGGCTGCTGGTCGAGCGGACCCGTGAATCCCTCAACCGGGCGATCAAGGCCGTCAAGCCCGGCCGTCAGATCAACGTGATCGGGCGGGTCATCGAGTCCTACGCCAAGCGCTTCGACTACGGCGTGGTGCGGGACTTCACCGGGCACGGCATCAACACGTCGTTCCACTCCGGCCTGATCATCCCGCACTACGACAGCGAGCGGGCCACCGAGGTGATCAAGCCGGGGATGACCTTCACCATCGAGCCGATGCTCACCCTGGGCACCTACGACTACGAGATCTGGCCGGACGGCTGGACGGTCGTTACCAAGGACCGCAAGCGCACCGCCCAGTTCGAGCACACCCTGGTGGTCACGGCGGACGGCGCGGAGGTCCTCACCCTGCCGTGACCCCGGCCGGGCGCCGGGCGGCCCCGGGAAAACCGCCGAGCCGCCGAGCCGCCGCGGGCGCCGGTTCAGCCGATGAGCCACTGCTCCTCGGCGACGGCACCCACCTCGGTGCAGGCGTCGGTGAGCACGTCCAGGACGCGCAGCGGGTCCGGCAGCGGCTGCTCGGGCCCGCGCAGCCACCGCACCTGCGAGCCGTCCGGCAGCGCGGCCGGCGGCAGCAGGGTGTACGAGCCGCGGCAGTGCCAGCGCAGGCCGGGGTGCTCGGACATGGTGTCCGGGGTGGAGTCGAGGACGCTCGGCCACCACTCGTCCTCGTCCTGCGGGGTGCCCCGGGTGGCGGTGAAGAACAGGTAGCGGTCCTCGCCGACGGCGGCGACCGGGCCCTCGACGCCCCGCTCGGTCAGCCGTTCCAGGGCCAGCCGGCCGGCCTCGACCGGGACGTCCAGCACGTCGTGGGCGCGCCCGGTGGCGGTGATGAAGTTGGTCTGCGGATCGCGGGCGAGCCAGCGGGCGAGCTGCTCGGGATCGGTCGTGGCCTGGGTCTGCCAGGCGAAGGAGACCGGGTGCTGGGCGGGGGCCGGACATGCCACCCGGTCGCAGGAACAGCGGTAGCCGGCCGGATGCGCGGCCGGCGCGAGCGGGAATCCGGCGCGCACCGCGCCGAGCAGCTGATCGAGTCGGGCGGCGGGGCCGTCCACGTCACCCGACCGGGCCCGCTGACGCTCACGCTTCTGCCACCAGGTCGTCCACCTGCCGCCGGCTTCCATCGGGCCCCTTCCGCGCACTGCCGTACCTGGTGCGGCACAGCGTTCGACGTACCACTCCGACGCAACGCACAGCGCCCCCCGCTGCTTCCCGGGGCGGTGCTCGGCCCTGCTGTCCACGCCCTGCCGACCGGGAACCGGGGTCACCGGAGGGCCGACGCCCGGGTCACGGTACGCAGTCGCGGCAGCACGCTGTCCGCGCCAGGTCGGCCGGAGGGCGCGCGGATCCGCGCCCCGCCCGGCCCGTACGGGGCCCGCTGACCCGGGTGAACCCCGGGGGCGTAACAGGAAGGATAAGGGTGCGCGGGGCCTCCGGATGACCGGGGGCGGTGCCTCTCCGGTCACACTCCCCGCACCCGGCAGGATCCGCCGGACGGGCCCCGGGCGTGTGCGCCGGTCACCCGTGCGGAGGTGAGACCCTGGTGGGGTGAAGAGCGCGGACACCGAATTCGTCGGCGGCCCCCTGGACGGCCGCATCCTCCCCATCCTGCTGGGGCCGATGTTCGGCGTGCCGAAGACCTACAAGGTGCCGGTCCCCGCGCACGGCGACTCCCCCGCGCGCACACTGGTGTACGTCCGGTCCAAGCAGGTGCGGGGCATCAGCTGGCACTGGCGCTACGAGTTCGACGAGGCGGCCACCGCCCGCGCGTCCGGCTGACGGCCGCGCCGCCCGCACCGGCCGCCGCCCCCAGCCTCCCCGGGAGGACGGCATGGCGAGAACGGCACGGCACCCCCGCAGCCGCCCCCAGGCGGTCGCGCACCACAACCGGCAGGTCGCCGGCGTCACCGGGGCGCTGCTGGTGGCGGTGTGCGTCTACACCGTGGTGATCGGCCCGAACGGCTGGCTCTGGTTCGGCTGGGCGGTGCTGCTGCTCGCCTGCGTGGCCCTGTTCACGGTCCACCCCTGAGCAGCCGCACCGCCTGTGCCCAGCCCCCCACGCCGGTCAGTCCTCCTCGGCGAGGATCAGGTAGAGCTTCTTGCGCGCCTCGGTGAGCACCGCCAGGCCCTTGGCGCGCTGCGCCTCGGTGCCCGTCGCCATCACCTGGCGGATCGCCTGGTCGACCGCGGCCAGCGCCTGGCCGACCTCCTGGACGGCCTCCCAGTCGACCTCCCGGCCGGCCTCCGCCCACGGCTCGGCGGGCCCCGCCTCGGCCTCGGCCCGGCCCGCCTCGGTGAGCGAGACCAGGCGCTTGCCGCCGACCTCCTCCGCGGTGATCAGGCCCTCCTCCTCCAGCAGTTGGAGGTTGGGGTAGATCGAGCCCGGGCTGGGCCGCCAGGCCCCACCCGTCCGCTCGGAGATCTCGGCGATCATCTCGTAGCCGTGCATCGGCCGCTCCTTGAGCAGCGCCAGCAGCGAGGCCCTGACGTCCCCGCGCCGCGCCCGGCCGCCACGCCGCCCGTGCGGACCGCCGCGGCGCCCGCCGTGCCCGCCGAAGCCGTGCCCGAACGGACCGCCCATCGGCCGCCCGGGGCCACCGCCGCCGAACGGCGGCGGGCCGAAGCCGCCGAAGGCCTCCCGGCCCTCGAACTCCCGCCCTTCGAAGTCCGGCCCCGGCCCGCGGCGCCAGCCACCGCGCGGACCCTCGCCGCTGAACCGCATTCCCGGATTTCCTCGGTTTCCTGAGCGCATGGCGCTCACCTCCTCGTTCACCGAGCCAGTCGAGTTACTGTCTCGATAGCTCGACGATATATCGGCGACTGTCGCTCGTCAACGGATTCCGACACGAACGGCGCACCGGCGCCCCACCCCACCGCCCAGGCCCCGTCCGGCCGCTACGGTGACGGGCATGGCCGGTGAACGAGACCTCGCGAAGCTGCTGCACGGGATGCGCCCGCTGCTCAACCCGGGGCGGTACGTGTACTGCACGCTGCCCGCCAAGGTGCCCGCGGGCATGCGGCCGGTGGTGACCGTCGCCGAACCCGAAGGGGTCACGGTCGTCGTCGCCCAGGAGGAGGCCGACGCACTCGGGCTGCGCTACGAGTACGTGGCCGCCTGGATCACCCTGCAGATCCACTCCGCCCTGGAGGCCGTCGGCCTCACCGCGGCCGTCGCCGGGCGCCTCGCCGAGGAGGGGATCAGCTGCAACGTGGTGGCCGGCTTCCACCACGACCACCTGTTCGTCACCGCCGACGACGCCGACCGCGCCGTCCGGGCCCTGGAGGAACTGGCCGGCCGCTCCGCCTGACGACGCCGTCGAGTGGCCGCCCCCGCACGGCCCTCCGACACTGGGAACGGCTGCCCGGCCACCCCGGCCGGCCGGCCCCCACCGGAAGGAGACGGCCGCCATGGCCACCTGCGTCACCTGCGGCAACGACTACTGGCTCGCCTTCGAGATCAAGACCATCACCGGCGACACCTACACCTTCGACAGCTTCGAGTGCGCGATGGAGAAGCTCGCGCCGCGCTGCGAGCAGTGCCAGGTCCGCATCGTCGGCCACGGCGTCGAAGTGGCCGGCCGCTTCTTCTGCTGCGCCAACTGCGCCCGCGTCAACGGCGGCCTCGGCGACCAGATCCGCGACGCCGTCGGCGCCCGCCCCGCGTAACGGCGGGAAGCGGAACAGTCGGCCTGTACCCCCGGTTCTGTCTCCCGGAGCGCTCGCGCGACCGGGGCGGCCCCACGACAAAGGCCCCCTGACCTGCGACTTCGCAGATCAGGGGGCCTCAGTCAAGCTAGGGCGGCGGAAGAGTCGGCCTGTACGCCGGGTTCTGTCTCCCGGGGTGCTCGCGCGGCCCGGGGAGGCGGCCATCCATCTAGGACTGCCGTTGCCGACAGCCTCGTGCGGTCTACCCGCGGACTCGGGCGAGCAGCCCTCAGTCATCCGCGCACGGCGCCCGAGGGCGCCGATCTTGACCTTGCTCCAGGTGGGGTTTACCGAGCCGGCCGAGTCACCCCGGTCGCTGGTGGTCTCTTACACCACCGTTTCACCCTTACCCGCCGCCGAAGCGGTGGGCGGTCTGTTTTCTGTGGCACTGTCCCGCGGGTCACCCCGGGTGGGCGTTACCCACCACCCTGCTCTGTGGAGCCCGGACGTTCCTCGGCGGGTCAAGGACCCGTCGCGGCCGCCCGGCCGGCTCTTCCGCCGTAGTGGTCATCGTAGCCGCTCGGGTGGGGCCTCCCGTACACCGGAGCGGACCACGGGCGGCTCGCCGCCGAGGCGGGCGGCCACCCGGACGGCGGTCGCGGTCGCCCACGGGGTGGTGGTCGCCAGGCCGAGGAGGAGGATCGCGCCGCCCAGGCCCACCAGGATCCACCAGCCGGCGTGGCTGGCCGGGGCGAAGCCCGTCGCCACCGGGCCGACCACGGCCGAGGTGACGACCGTGCCGATCACCGCCACCCCCAGCGACTGGCCGATCTGGCGGCTCGTCGAGGCGACCGCCGCGGCCACCCCCGCCTGGGCGCGCGGCATGCCGGAGACGGCCGCGTTGGTGATCGGCGCGTTGACCATGCCGAAGCCGAAGCCGAACAGCGCGTACGCCGCCAGCAGCAGCGCCGCCGGGGAGTCGGCGGCCAGCCTGGTCAGCAGCAGCCCGCTCGCGGCCAGGCCCAGCCCGGCCGCGACCAGCGGGCCGCGCGGCCCCCGGCTGCCGACGATCCGGCCGGACAGCGGCGCGCAGACCAGCATCATCGCGGCCATCGGCAGCGTCCACAGGCCCGCCTCGAACGGGTCGTAGTGCCGGACGTTCTGCAGGTAGAGCGTGTTGAGGAAGAGGAAGCCGCCCAGGGCCGAGAAGGCGCAGACCGCGGTGACGGTGGCGCCGGTGAACGGCGCGCTGGCGAAGAACCGCGGGTCCACCAGCGGCTCGGCCACCCTCCGCTCCCACAGCGGGAAGGCGACCAGCGCGGCCACGGCGGCGGCCGCCAGGGCGAGGATCAGCGGGGACGTCCAGCCGCTGCCCGGGCCCTCGATGATGGCCGCGGTGCCGCAGCCCAGCAGGACGATCATCAGCAGCTGCCCGACCGGGTCCAGCCGGCGCGGCCGGGGCGAGCGCGACTCCGGGACGTAACGGGCGGTCAGGAGCATCGCGACCACGGCGACCGGAACGTTGATCAGGAAGATCGACGGCCAGCCCGCGCCCTCCACCAGGAAGCCGCCCAGCAACGGGCCGAGCGCCATCGAGATGCCGACCACGCCGCCCCAGACGCCGATCGCCCGGGCCCGCTCCTTCGGGTCGGTGAAGGTGTTGGTGATGATCGACATCGCCACCGGGTTCAGCATCGAACCGCCGACCGCCTGCAACGCCCGGAACGCCACCAGCCACTCCAGGCTCGGCGCCAGACTGCACAGCAGCGAGCCGAGCGCGAAGCACAGCAGCCCGGTCTGGAACACCCGGCGGCGGCCGAAGCGGTCGGCCACCGAGCCGAACAGCATCAGCAGCGAGGCCAGGACCAGGGTGTAGGCGTCGATGATCCACTGCAGCCCGGACGCCGGGGCGTCCAGGTCCCGCTGGATCGCCGGCAGGGCGATGTTCACCACGGTGTTGTCCAGGCCGACGATGAACAGGCTCAGGCAGCAGATCGCCAGGACGAGCAGTCGGCGGCGGCGCCCCGGGGCGACGGAGGGCTGGGCTTCGGGCACGGGACCGATCCTCCCACCTGGGCGGTGCTCGGGGGCCGTGTGACGGACCGTCCGGGTGGCGGCGCCGGGGGCGCGTGGAAGCGGTAGGGGTCAGACGGCGGCGAAGCGGACGGTGCGGGTGAGCGGGTCGGCCTGCGTCAGCCGGACCCGGATCAGCCCGCCGAGCGGCAGCACCGCCCCGGGATCGGCGCCGTCGCAGCGGGCCCGGACGGCGGGCCGGCGCAGCTGCACCGTGCCGGCCGCGGGCCGCCGCTCGTCCACGTCGATCACCACGGCGGTGAAGTCCTCGCCCTCCCGGCCGGCCAGCAGCTCCGCCTCCACCAGGTCCACGCAGGCCCGTTCGACCTCGGCCGCGCGGCGGTCCCCGCTCGCCATCAGGCCCGGCACGGCGGGCAGCGCCTCCCGCGCCCAGTCCGGCACCTCCTCCCCCGCCGCCACCGCCGCGCACACCTCCTGCGCGAAGCGGTCGCCGAGCCTGCGCAGCGGCGCGGTGCAGTGTGCGTACGGCGCGGCGAGCGCGGCGTGGCCCGGGTCGGCCGGGGCGGGCAGGCCCCGGGACTCGTCGAAGGCGTGGTAGCCGGCGCCGCGCAGCAGGCCGGTGCACGCGTTGAGGAAGGCGGCGTCCATCGGCGCGTCCGGGTCCAGGGAGCGGATCAGCTCCGGGTAGGGGAGCGCCTGCGGCCAGTCCACGTCCAGCGCGGCGGCGATCCGGCGCAGCCGCTCGTACGCGGCGGCGGGCGCGGCGGGCAGGGTGCGCAGCAGGCCGACGCCCGCGTCGAGCATCAGGTCGGCCGCGGCCAGGCCGGTGAGCAGCGAGATCTGCGCGTTCCAGCCGTCGGCGGGGCCGGGCGCGCGGTAGCCGAGGACGTAGCCGTGCAGGGTCTCCTCGACCTCCTGCTCGGGCACCGGGAGGCTGATCCCGCCCCGCGCGCGCTCCTGCTCCTCGCGCAGCCGGCCGACGGTGGCGAGCAGGGCGAGCTGTTCGTCGGCGCCGCCGAGGTCCACCGCGCGCTGGACGGCCGCGTAGTCGAGGCGGCGGTGCGAGCGGACCAGGGCGCGGCGCAGGTCGGCGAGCACCACGGCGCCGTCGGCGTCCAGGTCCAGCTGCCAGAGCAGGGCGGGCCGGGGCTCGCCGGGCAGCAGGCTGGCGGCGTCCTCGGAGATCCGGGCGGGGTGCAGCGGGACGCGGTGGTCCGGGAAGTACAGGGTCTCGACCCGGCGGCGGGCCTCGGCGTCGATGGCGCCGCCCGGGCGGACGAAGGCGGCGACGTCCGCGATGGCGTAGTACACCCGGTAGCCTCCGCCGGGGCGGTGGAGCAGGTGCATGGCCTGGTCGAGGTCGCGCGAGCCGGGCGGGTCGACGGTGAACAGCGGCAGGTCGGTGGCGTCGTGCTCGGGCAGCCTGGGGCGCTCGGCCGCCTCCTCCGCCTCGGCCAGCACCGGCTCCGGCCACTCGGTGTGGATCTCCAGGCGGGCGCGGAGTTCGGTCAGTTCGGTGTTGATCCGGGCGGAGTCGGCGGCCTTGACGCGCAGTTTTCGGCGAGGCATGCAGGCAGCGTAGGGCGAATCGGGTGATTCCGGACGGATCACCCCGCCGGACGCGCCGGGCGGCCGGTGCCCACTGGGCGGCCGGTGCTGGTGGGCTCAGCGCCCCAGCAGCGACTTCAGGTCCTTGCCCGCGAGCACGACGGCGTCGTCGTAGCCGCCGGTGGCCAGCCGGAGCATGAAGGCCACCGCGTCGTCCGGGTGCGGGTCGGTGTACGGCTCGCCGTTGTAGTCCAGGAACAGCAGCATCGCCTCGAAGGCGGTGCGCTTGTTCCGGTCGATCAGCGGGTGGTTGCGGGACAGGCTCTGGCCGAGGGCGGCGGCCTTGGTCCACGGGTCCGGGTAGGCGTCCCCGCCGAACAGGCTCGCCTGCGGGCGGGCGATCGCCGAGAGCAGGCCGCCGAGGTCCCGGATGTTCTCCGGGCCGCCGGCCAGGTAGGTGACGTCCTCCAGGTCCAGGTACTCGGTCACAGGTCCTTGAGCCTCTCCAGCGTCTCCGCGTTGGCGGCACGGATCCGGGCGACCATGGCGGCCCGGCGCTCGGACCGGCTCTGTCGGCCGGGCTCCTGCTGGCCGGACCTCTGCCGGCCGGGCTCCTGCGACTGCTCGGTGAGCGCGTCCGGCACCTCGGACTGGCGGACCTCGAAGGCCAGCTCGGCGGTGTCCGACCCGGCCGGGGCCTCGGTCACCCGCACCCGCCCGGCCATCACGGCCTCGGCGGCGGCCCGCACCGCGAACTCCAGGGCCTGCCGGGTCTCCGCCGGCAGGCCGGCGGGCAGGCGCACGGACAGGGACTCCTCCACGGCGTCGTCGTCGCCGGGCACCAGGTCCAGGGGTCGCAGGGTCATCTCGCTCACACTCCTCGCTGCTCACCGTAGTGGCGAACGCCGGGCGGCCCCACCGGATTTCCAACCCCCGGGCGGGGTGGGGCCCGGGTGTGAGCACTCGTAGGCTGGGGTCGAGTGGTCGTTCACGAAGGGGGTTCGGGCAATGGGTGCGGTGAAGGTGACCGGGGCGGCGGTGTCGGGGGTGTTGGCGGCGACGGGGGCGCTGCACGCGGTGTGGGCGGTGACGCCGTGGCCGCTGCGGACGCCGGAGGAGTTCGCGGACACCGTGGTCGGCGCGGGCGACGGACCACCGTCCCCGGCGGCCTGCGTCGCGGTGGCGGGGCTGCTCGGGACGGCCGCGTACCTGGTGGGGGCGGAGGCCGGGGTGCTGCCGGCGGTGGGACCGCGGCGGCTGCGGCGGGCCGGGGTACGGGCGGTGGCCGGGGTGATGCTGGCGCGCGGCGCCGGCGGCCTGGTGCTGTTCGGGAGGGCCGTCGAGCGCTCGGAGCGGTTCAAGCGGCTGGACACCCGGTACTACTCGCCGCTCTGCCTGGCGCTGGCGGCCGGAACGGCCGTGGTCGCGGGGGCCGGCGGCGCCGAGTAGCCGCGGCCGGGGCAACCGTCTCAGGGCCGGACAGGCAGGACGGGCAGGACGGGCCGCCCGGGCCGGGACGGTTTTGCGTAGGGTGGCGGGGTTCATCCGCCACAGAGTGTTGAGGAGTCCGCTGTGCTGGTGCTGTTGCCGCCTTCGGAGGGCAAGGCCGCATCCGGGGACGGGGTGCCGGTGGCGCTCGACCGGCTGTCGCTTCCCGGGCTGACGGCCGCGCGCGGCGAGGTGCTGGACGCGCTGGTCGGTCTCTGCCGGGATGACGAGGACACCGCCGCGGAGGTGCTGGGGCTCAGCCCCGGGCTGCGCGGCGAGATCGCCCGCAACGCCGGGCTGCCTGAGGCGGGTGCCCGTCCGGCGGGCGAGGTGTACACCGGGGTGCTGTTCGACAACCTGGGTCTGGCCACGCTGGACGCGGCCGCGTACGGCCGGGCCGAGCGGTCGCTGCTGGTCTTCTCGGGCCTGTGGGGCGCTGTGCGGATCTCCGACCGGATCCCGCCCTACCGCTGCTCGATGGGCGTGAAACTGCCCGGCCCGGGGGCGCTCGGCGCGTACTGGCGGGGCGCGATGGCGTCCGTGCTGCCGGAGGTGGCGGACGGGCTGGTGCTGGACCTGCGCAGTTCGGCGTACGCGGCGGCGTGGAAGCCGGCCGGCGAGGTGGCCTCCCGGACGGCGACCGTCCGGGTGCTCCAGGAGCGCAACGGCAAGCGCACGGTCGTCAGCCACTTCAACAAGGCGACCAAGGGGCGCCTGGTGCGGGACCTGCTGGTCGCGGGGATCGAGCCGAAGACGCCGGGCGAGCTGCTGGACGCGCTGCGGGGCCTGGGGCACCGGGTGGAGCTCGCCACCGAGGGCACGGCGCGCAAGCCGTGGCAGCTGGACGTGGTGGTCACCGAGGTGCACTGAGCCCGCTCCGGGGGGCGGTCCCCCGCACCGCTCCCCCGGAGCCAGGCGTTCAGCGCAGGTGCGAGGTGTCGTTGAGCAGCCGCAGCGAGGCGTTGCCGTCCGCGTAGTACTGGACGGCGCAGAACGAGGCGGCGGACAGCTCCATCCGGTACAGCGCGTCCGGCGGGGCGCCGAGCGCCAGCCGGACCAGCGTCTTGATCGGGCTGACGTGGGAGACCACCAGCACGGTCCTGCCGGGGTGCCGGGCGATGATCTTGTCCCGGGCGACGCCGGCCCGGTGGGTGAGCGTGGTGAAGCTCTCCGTGCTGCCGGTGGGCTTGGCCTTCGCCGAGCCGAGCCAGGTCGCCAGGTCCTCCGGGTGGCGCTCCTGCACCTCGGCGAAGGTCAGGCCCTCCCAGTCGCCGAAGTCGACCTCGCGCAGCCCGTCCTCGTACCGGACCTCCAGGCCGAGCCGGGCGGCGACGATCTCGGCGGTCTCCCGGGTGCGGCGCATCGGCGAGGCCACCACGGCCTGGATGCTGCCGCGGGCGGCCAGTTCCTCGGCAGCCCGCGCGGCCTGCCAGCGGCCCTTGTCGGACAGTTCCGGGTCGCTGCCGCCACTGCCGGAGAAGCGCTTCTGCGGGGTCAGCGCGGTCTCGCCGTGGCGGAGCAGGACGAAGGTGGTCGGGGTGCCGAGGTCGGCGGGGGCGGCCCAGCCGGCCTTGGGGGCGGCGGTCTCCAGCGGCGGCTCGTCCACCACCGCGGCGGCCCGCGGCCTGGGCTCCCACTGGCGGCCGGCCTTGCCCGCGTCCATCGCCTCGTTGGCGAGCCGGTCGGCGTCCTTGTTCCGCTCGCGCGGGATCCAGGTGTACGTCACCCGGGCGCGCGGGAGGATCGTGCGGGCCTCGGCGGCGAGCGGCTGCATGTCGGGGTGCTTGATCTTCCAGCGCCCGGACATCTGCTCGACGACCAGCTTGGAGTCCATCCGGACGTCCACCGAGGCGTCCGGGTCGAGCTCCCGGGCCGCCTTGAGGCCGGCGATCAGGCCCTTGTACTCGGCCACGTTGTTGGTGGCGTGGCCGATGAACTCGGCGGCCTCGGCGATGATCTGCCCGGTGTCGCCGTCCCGGACCACCGCGCCGTAGCCGGCCGGCCCCGGGTTGCCCCGGGACCCGCCGTCCGCCTCGACGATGAAGCGAGCCGCCACCGGGTCAGGCGCCCGAATCGGCGGTGCGGACCAGGATCCGCGAGCAGTTCTCGCAGCGGACCACCTTGTCGGCCGGCTCGGCCTTGATGGCGTTGAACTCGGTGATGGAGAACTCGGTGCGGCAGCCCTCGCAGCGGCGCTGGTAGAGGCGGGCCGCGCCGACGCCGCCCTGCGTCTGGCGCAGCTTGGTGTAGACCTTCAGCAGGTCGGCGGGGATGACGGTGGCGACGGTCTCGCGGTCCCGCTTGACCTTGTCGGCCTCGGTGTCGATCTCGGCGAAGGCGGCGTCCCGGCGGGTCTCGGCCTCGGTGAGGACGACGGTGGAGTGCTGCAGGCGCGCGGTCAGCTCGGTGACCCGGGTCTGGGCGCTCTCCAGCCGCTCCATGACCTCCAGCACGATCTCCTCCAGGTCGCCCTGGCGCTTGGCCAGCGAGCCGATCTCGTGCTGGAGGTTCTCCAGGTCCCTCGGCGAGGTGATCGCGCCGGAGTCCAGGCGCTGCTGGTTGCGGGCGGACCGGGCGCGGACCTGCTCCACGTCCTGCTCGGCCTTGGTCAGCTCACGCGTGGTGTCGCCCTGCTGGGCCTCGGCGGCGACCACCAGGTCCTTGAGCGCGGTGTGGTCGGCGGAGGCCTTCTCGATCTCGGCGTGCTCGGGCAGGCTCCGGCGCCGGTGGGCCAGCTGGTCGAGCTTCGAGTCGAAGGCCTGGAGGTCGAGCAGGCGGATCTGGTCGGCGGGCGCGGCGTTCAAGGGGAAGGCTCCTGTGAATCGGGTCAGGCGGTGAAGGACATGGGGGCGTGCGCGGTCCACGGGTCGGTGACCCGGTGGGAGACCTTGGTCTCCACGGCCCAGCCGCGCTGCTCGGCGGCGGCGTGCAGGGCCCGCTCGGCCAGGGCGAGCCAGGGCCACTCGGTGGCCCAGTGCGCGGCGTCGACCAGGGCGACCGGCGCCGCCTCGGCGGCCTCGGACGCGGGGTGGTGGCGCAGGTCGGCGGTGAGGTAGGCGTCCACCCCGGCCGCCCGCACCTCGGCGAAGAAGCTGTCGCCCGAGCCGCCGCACACCGCGACCCGGCTCACCAGCCGGTCCGGGTCGCCGGAGACCCGGACGCCCGTGGCGGTGGCCGGCAGGCCCTCGGCCACCTGCGCGGCGAAGGCCGACAGGGGCAGCGGGGGCTCCAGCAGGCCGATCCGGCCGGTGCCGCGGCGGCCCAGCGGGTCGGTCGGGTCCGGCACCAGCGGGCCGGTCACCCGCAGGCCCACGGCCTCGGCGAGCGCGTCCGAGACGCCGGGGTCGGCGTGGTCGGCGTTGGTGTGCGCGACGTGCAGGGCGATGCCGTTGCTGATCAGCGTGTGTACGACCCGGC
Source organism: Kitasatospora sp. NPDC059803 (assembly GCF_042732255.1). Taxonomy (NCBI): domain Bacteria; kingdom Bacillati; phylum Actinomycetota; class Actinomycetes; order Kitasatosporales; family Streptomycetaceae; genus Kitasatospora; species Kitasatospora sp. NPDC059803. The sequence continues at coordinate 32,536 of NZ_JBHWIJ010000024.1, forward strand.
CCTTGAAGGTGGTCGCGGCGACGCTGGTGGTGCCGCGCAGATAAAGGGGGTGGTGGGTGACCACCAGGTCGGCGCCCCACTCGACGGCCTCGTCGACGACCGTCTGCACGGGGTCGACGGCGAACAGCACGCGGCCGACCTCGGCCTGGGGGTCTCCGCAGACCAGGCCGACGGCGTCCCAGGCCTCCGCCCACTGCGGCGGGTAGACCTCTTCGAGCGCGGTGATGACGTCGGACAGTTTCGGCACCTGTCGAGACTACCGTGCGCGCGGGGGCGGTCGGGCCTCGGCCGTTCGGCGACCTGGGCGGCGGGGCGGCGGCAGCGGGGCGGCCGGTGCGGCGGGGATGCGGCGGCGGCGCGGTGGCGGCGCGGTTCGGACACGGGTGCCGATGGCGTACGGACGCGCGTCAATCTGCGGTGGGGGCGCCCGGGAGAGGCCGGGGGGGGGGGGGGGGGGGGCGCGCGCCCCCCCCGCCCCCCCCCCCCCCCCCCCCCCCCCCCCCCCCGGCACACACACACACCCACACACACACACAGAGTGTGGGGGGCGCCCCCGGCCCCGCGCCCGGGCGCGACCCCCGCGCCCGCGCCCCCGGCGCCCACTGCTCACACGGGAGCCCTCGCACGAATTCGAAACCGCTTCCCGATCACCCTTACGAGTGAAGTGACCGGCTCTACGTTGAGCCACTCCCGCCTCGAAAGTAACTTCAGTCCTGCGAACGGGAGTTGCCCCGACAGTTGCCCCGACCGGGGGTCGGGAAGGCGCTCCGCCGGACACGGGCCCTGGCGAGACCGGGCCCGGGGCGGGCACGGCCGGGGCTCCTGCCCCAGGCGCGGCACCGCCGTACCAGGGCGGCACGCCACACCGAGGCGGCACTCCCGTTCAGGGGCGGCACTCCCGCTCCTTCCGAGGAAACCGATCAGGCCGGGCCGCACGCCCGGGTGCCGGAGCAGGTGGGCACCCGCGGACGGCGGACGAGACGAAGGGATGTGGTGGCGAATGGCGGCGGGCACATCGCTGCGTACGGCCGGGGGCGGGGAATCGGCGGGCCACGGGCCGGATGCGGCCGGACCGTGGCCGGAGACGACGCGGGCGGCGCTGGCAGAGGCCGGCCGCCGGGGTGGCGCGGGGGCCGGCGAGGGCTCCGCCGCCGGGGGCTGGGGGACGGCCCGGCCCCCCCCCCCCGGTGCACACCCC